>JANPAU010000094.1:0-45702 GCA_031430055.1 Akkermansiaceae bacterium
CCTGATCGGGCGCAGAAGTTTATCCTTCACTTATGTCACGCAAAACCAAAATCATCATCACGCTCGGGCCTGCCACTGAATCCGAAGAAATGATCGGCCGCCTCATCGATGAGGGCACCAATGTTTTCCGGCTCAACATGAGCCACGCCAAGCACGAATGGGCCGCTGAGATGGCCAAACGGGTCCGCCGCCAAGCCGAAGTCCGCGACGTTCACATCGCCGTGCTTTTCGACCTAACCGGCCCATCCATCCGCACCGGAGATCTGGAAAACCCCTACAATCTTCTCGAGGGCGATATCGTCGAATTCCGTAAAGCGACCGCCGACGCCACGATCCCCATTTCTACCACGGTCAACTATGACGGACTCATGGGCGATGTCACCGTCGGCAACACGCTGGTGGTCGACAATGGGGCGCTGCTCATGCGCATCGACGTGGTTGAAGAAGATCGGATTCTTTGTTTCGTCAAAACTCCCGGCAGCATGGGTTCGCGCCGCCACATCAATCTTCCCGGAGTTCGCCTCAATCTTCCTGCACTAACGGAAAAGGATCACAAAGATCTCTCGCTCGCCGTCGGCTGCCGGGCCGACTACATCGCTGGCTCCTTCGTCCGCGACTCCGCTCATGTTAGGGAACTGCGCGAAGCCATGAAAGCTCTCGAAGGCGAGGCGCAAATCGTTGCCAAGGTCGAGGACCAAGAAGCCATCCGTAACATCGACGCCATCATCCACGAAGCCGACGTCATCATGGTTGCCCGCGGAGATCTTGGGACGGAAGTCGAGTTCGAAGAGCTCCCCATCCTCCAGCGCCGCATTATCAAGCGCTGCCATGAGCTCGGCACCCGCGTCATCGTCGCCACCCAGCTCTTGGAATCGATGATCACGAATCCCACTCCTACCCGTGCCGAAGTGACGGACGTGATGAATGCCGCCTATGAAGAAGCCGATTGCTTGATGCTTTCCGGTGAAACTTCGGTGGGCCGTTATCCCGAGCGCTGCGTCGAGGCGCTGGTCCGCATTTCCTCCCGCATCGAGCGCGTCGGCGGGCATGGTTTTGGGCAAAGCACCCTGCTCCGCGACGAGCGCCAAAAGACCGCCCGCGCCGCAGTCACTCTCGCGGATTCTCTACCCGACGCCCGGCTCGTTGTCCTCACCCGCCGCGGCGTACTGGCCAATCACGTGGCCATGTTGCGCCCTCGCACCGCCGGATTCTATGCCTTCACGCCGACCGAAAGAGTCTGCCGTCAGCTCGCCCTCACCCGTGGCGTGCGTCCCTTCAAACTGCCTTTTTCCTCAAATATCGAAGAAACGATCCAGAAGGTGAGCGAAATGTTACGCAAGGAAGATCTTGTCCGGCCAGGCACGCCCATCGTCATCGTATCTGATATTCTATCCAATCACTTCGCCGCAAATTCGATTCTTCTCCACCACGCGTGATTCAGGCATTCCTGCCTGTTTTTCTCTTTCCTGAACCACAAACACAGACAGGAATGTCCGTGTCACTGCCAGACTACCCATGAAACTCCTCCACGGTGATTGCCTCACCACGCTCCCCATCCTCGACGAAGCTTCCATCGATCTCGTCGTCACCTCGCCGCCCTACAATCTCGGCATCGCCTACAAGAGTTTTAAGGACACCGCCCCACGCGAGGAATTTCTCATTTGGTGCCGTCAGTGGTCCGCTGAGGTGAAGCGTGTAATGACCGACGACGGCTCATTTTTCCTCAATGTCGGCGCGGCTCCCGCAAATCCGCTGCTCCCTCACCAACTCATCCTCGCACTAACAGATGGCAGCGATTCCCTCTTCACCCTTCAAAACACATTCCACTGGATCAAATCCATCACCATCGAAACTCGCGCTAGCGAACAAATCAGCGCTGGCCATTTTAAACCCATTAACTCAAAGCGCTTCGTCAATGATTGCCACGAGTATATCTTCCACCTGACAAAATCCGGCAACACCGAGCTCGACCGCCGCGCGGCTGGCGTCCCCTATCAGGACAAGTCCAACATCGCCCGCTGGGGCCACACCGGCGGCTCCGACCTCCGCTGCCGGGGAAACAATTGGTTCATCCCGTATGAGACGATCAACTCGCGCGACAAGGACCGCCCGCATCCCGCCACGTTTCCCGTCGCCCTTGTCGAACAATGCATCCGCCTCCACGGCAAAGGCTCTGCCACCCGCTTGCTCGATCCATTTCTCGGCATCGGCACCTCCGCCATCGCCGCTCACCGGATGCAGATCGAAAACTTCACAGGCATCGAACTCGACGAACACTACCTCGCCACCGCCCGTGAGCGCCTCGCCGCCGAAATCACTCGCCTCCCTGAAGAACTGCCCTTCGGCGTTTGAGCTTCACTAAAATTGGTTTCCTGACGTTTTCGCTTCAACCCCTGCGGTGAATCTTTTAGAACTCGGGAAGATTCCAAACGGAGTCAAAATCCATGCACTCCGCTCTTAATCAACTGATCCGCGACGCGTTTGCCGATGCGGCGACCGACGTCTTTTTGATCGAAGACGAACCGCCCCGCATCCGTCGGGAGGGCGAGGTGGTGATCCTTCACCCAGGGTCCATTCCAAGGGGCGCACTCGAAGAGTTTTGGAAATCCTGCGGCATCGATCCCACATCCACTCTCGAGGTGGACGTCTCCTGGCGCGTCCCCGGCGGCGGTCGCTTGCGGGTGAATCTCTATCACACCCTCGGCCGCCTCGCCGCCGTCTTGCGGCCGATCCGTAACGACATCCCGCCGCTTGCAGAGCTCGGACTGCCAGGTCCATTGCTAGAATCATGGATGCAGCGTCGTTACGGCCTCATCCTCATCACCGGTCCCACGGGATCGGGCAAATCCACGACCGTCGCCTCTTGTTTGGACTGGATTAATCAAAATTTATCCCGCCACATCGTCACCCTCGAAGACCCCATCGAGTTCCTCTTCACCAACGAGCGCTCCTTGTTCTCCCAGCGCGAGATTCGACAAGACTCCGCTAACTTTTCCTCAGGCCTGCGCTCGGCACTCCGCCAGAGTCCAGACGTGCTTTTCCTCGGAGAAATCCGTGACTCGGAGACTGCCATCACCGCCTTGCACGCTGCGGAAACCGGGCACTTGGTCATTTCCACCCTGCACAGCAGCAGCGTTGTCGATACGCTCGAACGCTTCTCCCATCTGATAGGCACCGAGACCTCCAGTGCGCTCAGCTTGCTCGCCTCACAGCTTGTCGGCATCCTCTCCCAGCAACTCCTCCCTCGCCTCGGCGGCGGACTCTTCCCTGCGCTCGAATACATGCAAAACGAGGCCGCTACCCGCCGCTGGATTCTCGAGAACCGCCTCACCGAGCTCCAAGATCACCTGCTGAAATCCACCGAAGCCTCTAACTGCTCACTTCTCGAATACCTCGTCGCTTCGGTGAAACAAAACTACCTTGACCCCGACACGGCCCGCGGCGCTTGTGCCCGACCTCAGGATTTTGATCGCGCCATGCGCGGAATCTCTGGATAACCCAATCACGCCATGGCCAGCGATATCACAGAATACCTTCGACACACCGTTGCCCTCGGCGGCTCAGACCTGCATCTCAGCGCTTGGGCTCCGGCTTGCGTCCGGGTGAACGGCTCCATTGTCCCCATCGATCAAGAGCTTCTCGACCCAGCCACCGTTAGAGACCTGATTCTCGACACACTCAGCGAGTCCCAACGCGCGACCCTCGAAGAGGAATTGGAACTCGACTATGCCCTTCAAATCGATGGCATCGGCCGCTTTCGCGGAAATGTCCACATGGCCCGAGGTCACGCGGAGGCGTCATTCCGCTTCATCCGGCAGGACATCCCCGAGCTCGAAACACTCGGCCACCACTCCGTCATCCATGAGTTTTGTAATTTGCGCAGCGGTCTCATCCTCGTCACCGGCATCACCGGATCCGGGAAATCCACCACACTGGCCTCGATGGTCCGCCGCATCTCGGAGTCTCGTAATGGCGTGATCATCACCCTGGAAGACCCCATCGAGTTCATCCATCAACACGCATCCTGTCTCATCAAACAGCGCGAAATTGGCAGCGATACCCGCAGCTTCCCCCGTGCCCTGCGTCAATCACTCCGCCAAGATCCCGACGTCATCGTCGTCTCAGAACTCCGGGATCTCGACACCATCCGCATCGCTCTAACTGCTGCGGAAACCGGTCACCTGGTGCTTGCCACCCTTCACACCCCGGATGCCCCACAGACGATTGACCGGATTGTCGACGTCTTTCCATCCGACCAACAACAACAAGTGATCACCCAGCTTTCCGGCTCGTTAGAAGGCATCATCTGCCAGCGCCTCATCCCCCGCGCCGATGGCCAAGGCCGGGTGCTCGCCTCGGAAGTGCTCCGTCCTAGCCATGCCATCCGCAACTGCATCCGCGAGGGCAAGCTCGAACAAATCGTCGGCCTCATGGAAATCGGCCACAAGGAGGGCAACCGCACCATCGACGACAGCATCACCCATCTCTTGAATGCAAACCTCATCACTCGTGAAGAGGCCATGTTCAACGGTCGTGAGCGCAAAATTTTCGAGGAAAACCCCAAAGAACCTCGCAAGCCCAAATCAATCTGGACCTAACTCAATATGGAATCTCCCAGCCCACGCTACATCCTCACTCGTGCCATCTTTCTCATCGCGGCCCTCTTTGCCATTCTCTCCGGCTTCAACTTCATCAAGAAGAAACAACGCCAAACCGCCATCATCGCAGAACTCAAGTCCCTCTCCAGCGACAGTTCGTTTTTCAAACAGTTCTATCCGGAAGACGCACAAAAGGCACTCGTCCGTGCCGTCGCGTTGATCGCAGAGGCCAAACAACTCGGCATCGCTCCGGAAAAAGCCATCGACCGCGGACTCGGCATCGAGGAGGTGTTTTTCAGCACCGATACGAATCCCTACGAGCCAACCGCCCGCGAGACAATCATCCGCAACAGTCTGGGAAGCAACTACGAGAACTTCCTCAAACTCGGCTACAAGGCGGATTTTCATACCCTCGGAGCCATGCGCGAAGGAAAATTGCCAACTCTCCCCGATGGCCCGCTTGTTGGGAAAAACCCGATAATCGTCAACCTCATCGACCCCTCAATCTCACCGGGTATCGACAAGGTCATCGCCAACCTTGAAATCCGTCCTCCCCAAACTGGGGCACACGTGCCGACGGATATCGAAATCGCCGCAGCCAAGCAACTCGCCCGCGACCTAGCGGATGCAAAGATCATCGAGGAAATTGTCCGCGACCGGATCATCACCAAACTCTCGCCGCCATCTGCGAAAGAACCCTAAGCATCTGACCGAAGTTCATTCCGCTTGTCAATCTAGCGGGGCCGGCGCAGGGCGAAGCCAAGGCAAGAAAACCCGACCAACAAGCTGCTGGATACTTCGGGAACGACACTGACTGTCACGTTGGTCGCGTAAGTCGGATACGCTCCACCCACTGGAAGCACCGGTGGTTTCGTTAGATATTCTGCGCCGCCCACCATGATGGTATAGGTGCCGGCGGGCAGATTGAAAGAGCCCATAACGTAGCCATCCGCAGTACCATCGCCATTAATTCTGGAGGCGCTTCCATAGTTCGCAGAAGTGCCATCTGCCATGTTTCCCATATAGGTAAAATCACTCAGGCTGCTGATGGCGGGAGCAACCGCATCGTTGCCAATCCGCCAGTCACCAAGTGCATTGAAGGTGCCTTGGGCGATGTCCGGCGCACCAAAGAGCCCGGTCAGATAGGCGGTGCTGATCGCACTGCCATCATGATCCAGCGCGTCCGGCGCGAGGTGAGCCAGGCCGGAGTAGACTGAAAGCGCGGGAAGCAATGGATTTCCGATTCCGGAGGCTTGAGCAGAGAGGGTCACCTGCCCCGCAGTCGCCAGCGTGAAGCGGAAGGCGCGGTTGCGGTGGCTGTCGCCCAGATCAAAGTCGGTCGAGTAGGCCCAGCCGAAGGTGCTGGAAATATTGCCGGACTTGGTGGACGAGGTGGTTTGATTTCCCGGATCGAGCGTGCCGAAATCACGGCCCGTGTAGCTTAAGTGAGCGAAGCCGATTGCCCCGCCGCCGAGTGTGAGAAACGTGATGAGAGTGATCGTTTTCATGTGGATTGTATTTTCTGATAGTTGGTGTGGAGAGACCTTGGTTCAAGGATTCGCCCAATCGAATGCGAGTCGGTAGAACGCCTTGCCCACAGGTGGAGAGGGGTCGGTGAAATTAAGAGTATCGGCAGTAGTGCCGGTCACGGTTCCGAGGGATTGCCAATCATTCCCGGAAAGGGTGGTGCTGCGCTGGATGGTGAAAACCACGCCGCTCTGATGATTCTTCCAGATCCCCATCTGACAGGGCCACGTCAGGGTGGGGGAGCCACTGGTGTTTTGCCCGAGAGTGGGCTGGAAGCTAGGTCCGGCTTGGAATTTGAAAATATAAGTCTGACTGGGCGTGTGCCAGGCACCACTGGGACCAGTAGTACTAAGGTCCACAAAACGAATGCCTACCAGGTAGTCACCTGGCTTGTCTGCCGTCCAGGCGCGACCATGGATGTGGCCGGACGGATCGTCGTCGATGTTATCATTACCCTCGCTGATGACAAATCGTGGATTCCCGGTGGGCTGGTTGGTGGCGAGAGAATACCCCACCACCGTGGCACCTTCGTCCCAGTAGCCAAAGTTTGCTCCCGCCGGTCCGGTGACGCTGACGATTTCCGCCCAGATCCAGGCGCCGGTGTGGGCGTGGTCTGGGCTGGCGAGGTCATACTGCCCGTCAGACAATGCGGTGATGGAAAACGTGTCCAGCGGGTAAAGGGTGCGGACAGATTCAGATAGATTGTAGTAACCGCCGCAACGCTGGCCAACCGGACGCGGCAGAAGGTGGAAGGTGCGGTTCGACCAGTTAGTTCCGGTGAGCTGGAGTTGCTCCCCGGCATTAGCCTCACCGTTGTTGTTGGAGTCGGCAATGCCGACGGCAAAGTGATCGTGAGCCATGGATGGAATGATGGAAATGCCCAAGGCAAGCGCCACGGATTTTATCGAAAAAAACGGAATGATTGATTTCACGAGAGTTGGAAGTTTGAGATTCAGATGGTCTGCAAATAGATCTTTTTGAGCGCGTCAGTCGGATACCGCCGGATTTGAGGGATCGACGAAGCGGTCATTCCTCGTGGCCAGTCGGGCTTGCACCTGTTGCCACGACAAGGTTTCCACATGCCCATCAGCGAAGAGATAGTTGGCTGCCACGCCATGATTTTGGACCGCGACATCGTTTTCAAATACCTCAGGCGGAATCGTGCCGCCGTAGTAGTCGGTAAAATGAAAATGGTTCACGTTCGCGTACGAAGCAGCAGCTTCAGCGAATAAGAATGTCGCCTCGGGCCGTTGGATTTTCGACAGGATCGAGAAGTCTAATTCCGGCGCGCCGGCCGGCTTCTGAGTTAGAAAATCATTGATCACATAGGTGTAAGCGCGAGACTTGTCGGAATCTTCATGGCACTTGAAGGTGATGGTGCCCGAGGCATAGGGTTGTAGCGTTAGAATCCAGGACTTCACACCACGCGAACGTTGGTGCGATGATGCGGGCAGGGTCATGTTGTTGTCTCCCGCATACATCATCGTCGCCATGCCGATTTGGCGCAGGTTCTGGCTGCAATTGATGGTACGACTGCGAGTAATCATGCCTTTCCCCACCGGCGCAATGATAGCCGCCATCACCGCAATGATGCTTACGACGACGAGTAATTCGACTAAGGTGAAGCCTCTGCTGGAAGGATAAGAATTTTTCAAAATGTTAATGTATAGATTCGGTACGGCGACAAAGTCTGCCTAAGGAGGGTGGACATTCCTGTCCGTCTGCCAATGAAGCGCGAAAGCGAATTGCCTAAGGCGCATTCCTTTCTCCTCGCACGTTGGCCCACGACAAGAGGGTCGTGATTCTTCAAGCTTCGTCGTGAAAAACGACGCGGCACGCAAACTCAAGGAGAGATGAAACGGCCCTACAAATCCTCACGGATTCCATCGTCCGATCTCAAATCCCAGCTTTGATCTACGGGAAGACGATTAAACCACTCGCGGCGGCTGCATCGGCACGGCAAGATGGACCTGTGCATAGGTCCCGAAGTATTCTGTCACACGGAATATTAGTTCCGTGCTGTGCGGGAGTGGAACCATGACTGGAGCAGGCAAGGTGACTTCCCATTTCATCTCAGCTTTGAGCAAAGGTTTTTTCTCACTCTCGCTCTTCGACTTCTTCACCACTTTGCAGAGGTGGCATGGATGCTCTCCGTCGAAGGTTTTATCGACCGCTTCTGAGAAAGAATTCGTGCTGGAAAACTCTACCAACATATTCCCCCATGCGACCGTCTGAAGCAGCGCCAAATGCCCGCCCATGGACACGAGAAGTGTCCCGATCAGGAGATATTGGCTAGCACGTATTACCCACTGCGACATGACGGAAGCCATGGATAGATTGCCGAAGCCTGCGGTCAAGCAGTTTTAAGAGTTTATATACGCTCTATTTCCGCTGATGCGATGGTGATATCGCGATTACTCGGGAGTCGAAACAAGCATCACTCTTGCAAACCCGCGAGATGGTCTTGCCTGACCGGTCGGGCGCTTGCAGGTAACTTTCTCCCACACTGGGTTGAGCGAGTTCTGCGCCGCAGGGAAGTTTGTGACTTCAGTAACTATTCCGGAATCCTTCCAATCTTCTACTGCCAAACTATTGGCGAACTGTGGGTTGTAGCTGATTGGTGCGATCTGCTCGGCTGCACGCCGCTGCGGATACTTTAGGACTTCATAAAACGTGCCGCCATCCTCAATGAGTGATATTTCCGGCAAACCCAGACCGGCAGCTACCGCTTCAGCGTTCCCATTTCGTGGATTGTATCCGAAGGCGAACTCGACGAGGTTTTTCATCCCGTCTTGGTCGGGATCTGCGTCCGGTCCGCAGATGGCCGGTTGATCGAGTTCACTGGCGGAAAAATGGGTGGTCTGCCACTGCGCGAAGGGGCCGATGGCGAATGTGACGGTAAACGGAGGACCCGATCCGGTGGGATTGCTCTGGCCAGGACCTAGGAACGCGGACGCGGCAAGCCTAATCCGATAGATTCCCGGAGATCCGAATCCCCAATTGAGATGGACGTGACCTCCGGCTACGAACAGGAAGGTGTCCGGATGGGATTGATCCGCCGTGGAGAACCAGACCGTCGGTGTTCCGAAACCGTCAGTCTGCCACATGGAAAATGCTCCCGCGTCACTTCCCGGACGAGTGACACTCAGCAAGGTGAGCTTCAACCAGGGAAGGGCGAGAGCACGGTCCTCCGCTGGCAGCCGGAGATCTGTTTCCTGGTAGGCGCCGAAGGTTCCCGTGGCCTGATTGTTGTTGAATCCCGGCCAGCACTGGTCCGGTGTCTGGATTTGTGGCGCAACCCAGAGCGGACTGCCGGGTGCCACGCCGGTGAATGCGAATTCTGGCGCTTCCGGCTGCTCTAACCGCTGCCCGCCGGTGGCTGATGGCTCGTCGTCAAGAGGAAGGCTGACCGCGTCGAACTCTTGAAAAAAGTCGCTGCCCTCCGCCACGGTTTTCGCTTCGGAGGTCCAGCCGTCTTCCGGAGTGTAGGTGAGGTGGACGTCCACGTGTTCGCGCAGAGAAACCAGCCCGGCCGGGCTTGGCAGCACGGACCCGAGCACGGTCGAGGTAAGTATCAGTATGTATTTCATGGTAATCCTTCCACTCCCGGCGGCTTCGCGATGTTGATGCCGCTCTGGATCTTCCGCCGCACCTCGCTGGCATTCATCGCCTCGACCCGGCCATCTACAAACAGATAGATTGATCGCCCCTTCGTTCTGGCGGTCGATCCTCCACCAAAGCGGTCGGGGGAAATGTCATTGCAGACGGAGGACCACGAGGTCCATAGATTGGAATGGGTATGGTCGTTTCCCGGCCCGACTCCGGTGCGGTCGGAGCAGATGAAGCAGAGGATCGTGCGTGAAGGCTCGGGAATCGCGGTCAGGCGGTTCAACTGCGGACCGACCGGATTCCCAAACGGTCCCAGCTGCGGGACAAACAGATAGCTGTTGAGAATGTAGCTGCTGCCCTTCGCCTCACGCCGGGCGACCGCTTTCGGATCGGCAGGGCAAATGCGGGCTTCGTCGAAATTTCCCATGTAGCCCTGCAACGCATAAATCCACGCTCTGCCGAGACTGGCGGTGTGAGTCGTCTCGGGAAATTTGCCGCCGTTGTCGTCGGCATACATCCGGATCGCGACGCCGATGTTCCGCAGGTTCGAGCTGCTTGCTGCCTGCTTTGCGGAGGCAATCGCAGTCTTGCCGCCGATCGCGGCCAAGGTGCCGAGAGCACCCACGATCGCGATGACCACCAGCAGCTCGAGCAAAGTGAACCCTTGACGACGGTTCGTGACGGAAGATTCAAACGGCATGGCTTGGAAATAAGACAGTAATAATGCTCATGCAAACAAAATGCATCAATTGTGATTATTTAATTGCAGTTTAAATGCGTTATTGTCTTTTTGTCGCGTCATCAACCATCACTTCATGAAACTAAACACATCATTCCTCCTCGTTGGATTTGCTCTAACCGCCTCCGCCTCCGCCTCCGCAGCCACACTCACTAAGGGCCATGTCGATTTCATCGGCATCGCCTATGACGGCACGAACTTTGAACCTCACAGCCATGTCGAAAGTGGCGTGGTCGATGGCGTGCCAATCGTCGATGTCGAGTTTGGTGCAGGCGACTTGATCATTCAAATTTCAGCCACCACCACCCGCGATGCCGGATCGGCTTTCGTACCGATCGGTGTCGGCGCTGGCGAAAGCTACTGGACCGCAACGGAAAGCGCGGACGAGAACATCTTGCCCTTGGTGGGATTCGGCCTTGAGGAACTCGATCCCCTCGACTGGAGTTCGAACATCACCGTCACGCTGACCGGAGCCTCAATTCCAATGGATGCGGTGTTTTCAACTTGGAAGGGCGAAGTGACACCCGTTTTCTCCTTCAGCACCTTGGACGGCCTCACTGCCGCCGATTCCGTCTCCTTGGTGCCCGGCGCACACATCGACTACAACTGGGGATTCACCAAAGTGGGAAATTACGAACTCACCTTCCTGATCGAAGGCACCCATGCGGTCGATGGTTTTAAATCCACCACTGCATCTTACGCCTTCGCGGTGATTCCTGAGCCGTCTGCCGCCTTGCTCGGTGCGTTTGGCGCACTTGGGTTGCTGCGCCGCCGTAGGAACTGACTGATAGAGGGAAAGGGTTGACTACGGATTACACGGATGAACGGACTTTAGTGAAGTGATGAAAACCGAGAAACCCACCTTCGAAGCGAGCTGGCTGTCAGTGAGAATTCTAGATTTCATCTCCGTAAATCCGTAGTTAGATCATCTAAAAAGTCGCTCAACGCCAACCAAGCCTCGGCGGAACCCGTCGAGGCTTTTTTTCACTGAAATTTCCACCAATTCCCATGATTCTGAGAACCATGAAATCCTGCCTATTCGCGTTCTGGGCAGTCTTTCCCACACTCGCCGCCGCCCAGACTGCGCCGACGATTTCCAACGTGACCAATAAAACCACGCTGGAAACCACAACCTCGGCAGCCATCGCCTTCACCATTGGCGATGCGGAAACTCTAGCTGCCGATCTCGTTGTCACGGCCACCTCCTCCGATCTCACCTTGATTCCTGCGGCGGGAATCTTGCTCAGTGGCAGTGAGTCAAGCCGCACCGTGACGCTGACACCCGCCAGCGGTCTATCAGGCAGTGCGACGATCACGCTCACCGTGACCGATGCAGATTTGCAAACTATCACCGACTCTTTCGTGCTGACCGTGCATCCCGTTTACAGCATCCCCGGCGAGACGATTCCAGATCTCGTCATGGACGCAGACGCATCCGTCACCGTGAACTATCAGATCCCGGACGCCACATGGGTTTCCTCCGCCAGCCGCACGAATATCACGCTGCTCAAGTCCGTCGGCACATCTTCTAGCAGCGCGATTCGCCTCCAGCCGACATCCGGTGGCACCGCGCGCACGCTCCGCATCAAGCCCGACGACCGCAGCACCTCGGTCGGGTTTTACGGGATTTCTAACGTCACTTTGGCACTCGCAGGCAGTGGCGCACCGACCCTGCCCACGTTCCTTGTCAGGGTGAATCCCCGCGCCGTGGCGGACAATAATCTCCTCGGCATCCCCGGCACCACCAGCACCTTCGACGTATTGGCAAATGACGTAATCCCGCTGCCCGGCCACGCGTTTGCCATCACCGCCGTCACCACACCTGCTCATGGGACGGTGGAAATTTCCGCCAGCGGCTCGCTCGTCCGCTACACGCCAACCGCAGGCTATCTCGGCCCGGACGCATTCGAATACACCGTTACTATCAGCTCGGCAGACGAATTCAATGGCTTCACCTTCACCGGCATCGGCTACGTCACGGTGGGAAATTACATCGTCGTCGATTCACCGACCGCCGCGCAACACACCGACATTGGCCTGAATTACACCAACGGCGTCTGGACCCAAAACATCGAGTCAGATGCCGCTGTCTCAGGTTCGGTGGAGAGCGGAACTTTTTCCCCGACGATTTTGGACTCGGACGAAGGTGTCCTTTTCCTTGACCCATCCACCAAGGAATCCCGGCCTGCGGACAGCATTTACGACTTCATCGGCATCCCCGCCGGGGCCCACATGTGGCGTGGCCCCAGCTCGCCCGTGGGCGACAAAATCTATCTCGGAATCGCCAGTGAGGAAACCTCGCCATCCACGCTCATCGCCTACGAGACGGCCGATCCCCGAGCCGTCGGAACCACCCACTGGGTCGAGACCCGGCTGGTCAATTTCACCGGACCCGGCCATTTCGCCGCCTTCGATTTTACCAGTCCCCTCCGCGTCCATTTCGACACCGCGGACGGCGTGAACAGCCCCACGGATGCCGCAGTCGGAGTAAATCCCACGGATACTTTTTTCGGTTTTGCAGGCTCCCACGCGCACATCAACTGGGTTTTCACCCAACCCGGTCGCTACGCCCTCACCTTCCGCTCGCGGGTCAATACGGCCGCTGGCTTCATCACCAGCCCGGACGTCACCTACTATTTCAACGTGGACACCATCACCAACAGTGCCCGCCTCGGGGAAAATCCACCGCTCGTCTTGGCCGATGCAGCCGCCGTGCTAGAAGACAGCGGCCCGTTCGCTATCGACGTGCTGACCAACGATTCCTCCTCACCCGATCCGCTGGAACTGCTCACCATCACCGGGAAAACCGATGGCACCCACGGCACCGTCGCCCACTCTGCTAGCGGTCTGACCTACACACCTGCGGTAAATTTCGCGGGCAGCGACAGCTTTACCTACACCGTCGCCGACGAGCACGGCGGCACCGCCACTGCCAGCGTGGCCGTCACCGTCACCGCCGTGAACGACGCGCCCATTTTCGCTGGTTACTCCATCGAGACTCCGCGCAACCAAGCCGTCACCCTTGCCATCGCCACTCTACTCGCAGCCACCAGCGACCCAGAAAACGACACGGTCACCCTCACCGCCTTCGCGCCCGTTAGCACCGCGAGCGGCACGGTCACCTCGGATGCAAGCAGCCTCTTCTATCAGCCACCCACCGACTTCACGGGAGCAGACACGTTCACCGTCACCTTCAGCGATTCCCAAGGTGCTCAAACCGTCGCAAGCATCCAGATCGGGGTCATCGCACCTTCGCCGCCCTCCTTCACTGGCCTTGAAATTCTGCCCAACGCCGCCGCCCGGATTTCCTACACCGGCGTGCCCGGCAGAAGTTATCGTATCGAGCGCTCACTAACTCTTGCCGATGATTGGACGCCCGTCGGTGCCACCCTCGCAGACGAGTCAGGAAACCTCATTTTCCTCGATCCCGAAGCCCCAGCGGACCGCGCATTTTATCGCTGCATCGCGCTTCCGTGAGTTCCAGCCAAACATCCGCGCATCATCTTTTTGTAGTGCGGTACGATCAATCACCTCATCACCTTCAGATTCGCAGGCCACGGATCGGGGAAAATACCGCCTTGCTGCCAGTGTTCGATTTCCTCCTCAGTGCAAAAGCAGTCCAGTAGCTCCCTACCGAAAATTTCCAAATCGCGGGCGTGGCCGATGAGAGTTAGCTCGCAGGAACGGTCGCCAAAGACCGGATGCAGGCTCGGAAGGATGAGAAGCAGCAACGGGGTGACCGCGCAGTGGATGGCACAGAGAACGGAGGCGAGCACGCCGATGCGATCCGCGTCTAGCGGACTGGCGACGGCGGTTTCAGGAAAAGTGGTGGCGGGCATCATTCAAGGAGTGCGGTGGATGGCTTCTTCCTCGGCCCGGCGGAACCATGCGATGACTTGAGTGAGGTATTCTTCGCCGTAAGTTTCGCGGAAACTCCGGGTCGAGGGGATGGAGGAATCTGCCAGCGCCAACAACCGCTCGCGGCAATAGGCGGCGGTGAGTTCGAGACCACAGCGGACGGTGATGGTGTATCGCCATTCGGTAAAATCGCTAAAGGTGTGCATGGGATCAGGGGATGAGAGATTTCCGCAAGGCGGCCACGCATTCCTGCCAGAAGGCGGCTTCCATCGCCTCGTAGCGGACGACATCTGCGGCGATGTGAGTGGTGTGGAGGATGTTGCTTGGTTCGGCTAACAAGTCTTCATATAGCGAGCTGAGGACGTAGTGACGGACCTCATCTGCGTCGGCGAGGATGGCGCTGGGATCTTCGCGTCGCAGTTCCGTTTCGAGGGCGCATACCACTCGCTCCAGCGCGGCAGCATCCAGCGTGAAGCCCATTCTCAGTGCGGAAACCCGGTGTTCTTCGATGATGGCCAGCAAGCGTTTCACGATCCGGCGGGTCTCACCCTTGCGGTCTTCGATTTCCTGCGGCGGCTTGACTGGCTCCAGTTCCGGCAGTGGAGAAATGCCGCCCGGCGAGATTGGCGAATGGCTGCCGATTTCGGAAATGAGCACGCGCCGCTTCGGCAGGGCTGGGATGTTAGGTTCGTCCATCGGGTTCACGACCATTTCTGAAAGGGATCGGTCATCTGCGCCCAGCCGGAAGGCCCACGCCGGTATTCGTCATCGGTGAGCAGTGCATCATCCAGCAGACCTTCCAAGATTTCCCGGTCCAAGCCCTGCCCGATGAGCACGATTTCCTGACGACGGTCGCCCCATGGCTCTTCCCAAGATTTTTTTAACGCTGCGAGGGAATCTTCATCGGCGGGTCGGCGATCTTCGGGGATGGCCGCCCAGAAATGTCCCGCACAACTGTTCCGGGCAATGACTCCAGCCTGCGACCAGAACCCAGCATGGTCCGGGCGCGAGGCGAGCCAGAACACGCCCTTGGAGCGGATGACACCCGGCCATTCGCAGGAAATCAACTCGTGAAAACGAGCCGGGTGAAACGGTCGTCGTCGCTGATAGATAAAGTTAGAAATTCCATACTCTTCCGTCTCAGGTGTGTGGTGGACGAGCGAATCGAGCCAACCGGGGGATTTTTCCGCCTCCGCTTGAGAGTAGAGACCGGTGTTCAGAATCATCGCAGGAGCGACTTCGCCATGGGTAGTCTCGATGACGCGAGCCTTGGGATTGAGGGAACGGACCATGCCCGTCACTGTCGCGAGGTCGGTTGCACTCACGCAGTCCGCCTTGTTGACGATGATGATATTGGCGAACTCGATTTGATCGGTGAGCAGATCCACCAAGGTGCGCTCGTCCCCCTCCCCCACCGCTTGTTTGCGGTCTTGCAGTCGTTCAGGGCTGGCGTAGTCGCGCAAAAAATTTGGCGCATCTACCACTGTGACCATGCAGTCGATCTGGGCGAGGCTGGAGAGAGAGAAACCATTTTCATCCTCGAAGGTGAAGGTTTCCGCGACGGGCATCGGCTCGGAAACGCCGGTGGACTCGATGAGCAACGCATCGAAACGGCCCTCCTTCGCGAGGCGTGTCACCTCTAACATGAGATCCTCACGCAGCGTGCAGCAAATGCAGCCATTGGACATTTCCACCATTTTTTCCTCAGTGTGGGAAAGCGCGGCATCGCCCCGGCGGAGCGTCTCGGCATCGACGTTGACCTCGCTCATGTCGTTGACGATCACGGCGACTTTGAGGCCCGCGCGATTGCGAAGGATATGGTTGAGGAGAGTGGTTTTCCCGGCTCCAAGGAAGCCGGAAAGGACGGTGACAGGTAGCATGATTGTTAGGATTTGAGTAAATCTTTCGGGCGCGGTGGGTCTCCAGCGGCAGCGAGTTCCCACCATTTCAGGGCCAACTCGGGTGGCAACCAGGGTTTGCCCTTGGGCAGTTTTTTGAGAGTGCGCCAGCAGTCCGTCCGCCACGCCGCGCCGAGTTCGCAGACGATCCATTTTTCATAAACGACGAGCCACTCGATCAACGGGTGCGCCGCCTGCCAACGCTCGACAGCAGCACCTGGCACACCTGATTCTCGGCCCGGAATCGGGGCGCGATTTGCGTGCCATAGGTCGATGCGCCCGGTCGCCCGCGAGAAAGTGCAGCCCGGCATTTCGTCAGCGGTCACATAGGTGACCACCGCTCCGTGGAGCTCGATCAGCCCGTTTCTCCAAGCCATCGAGTAGCAGCTCGTGCCCGTAAGACCGGATGAGGGCGCACGCTCCAAGCCGAAGTGCACCAAGGCATTTCCGTCGAAATGCCGCACATCCCGGCCCCAAAAAACCATTTGCTGCGCGAGACCCCGGGCGGCGTCATTCAGAATTACTGGAATCGCAGCGCAGAGAGTTAACATCCTTTAAATGTCAATTAACGCATTTTAATTGCAACAACAAATTTTAAGTATATTCACTCTTTGCGATTGCAAAGATTCGGCGATTTTTGGCTCAGGTTGCGATAGGACTATTTTTAAAAATCCCCGAGCCTTCGTCAGCTCTACTTGGCATGTTTGGCGGGCTCGCCCTTCTTCGGCGTTGCCGTTGACTCATGATCCCACTTGAGTCCAAGGGTCTCGTGCATGAGAGTCAGCCATGTCTTCAATTTTCCATGGTCACTCGGTAAATTCTGGTTGGCGCTGGGATCACTCTTATGCCCGGTTACCGGAAATTTTTTTCAAGCGAACTCATCCAGGGCCGGTCAGTTCGCCGCGCCTAGTTGTTTTCAATCGTCCTCTGGCAGTTGCCTTGGGACTGGACCTTGCCCTGCTGGAAAAATCCGGCATTTTCGCGGGCAACGAAATCCCAGAAGGTGCAGACCCCATTGCCCAAGCATACGCCGGACATCAATTCGGAAACTTTACGAGCCTAGGAGATGGTCGGGCAATTCTGCTAGGCGAGCAGATCACGCCTGACGGCAGCCGCTTCGACATTCAATTGAAAGGCTCCGGTCGAACTCCCTACTCGCGGGGTGGTGATGGTCGCGCGGCCCTTGGCCCGATGCTGCGCGAATACATCATCAGCGAAGCGATGCACGCGCTCGGCATCCCGACTACCCGTAGCCTCGCGGTAACCACGACGGGTGACGAAGTGATCCGCAATGAAACTCTAGCAGGTGCCGTCTTGACAAGGGTCGCCGCCAGCCACATCCGCGTGGGAACCTTCCAGCACGCCGCAGCGCATGAAGATCTAGCAGCGTTACGCACATTGGCCGATCACACCCGGAAACGCCATTTCCCGGAAATCACCGATGGCGAATCGAGCGACTTTGAATTCTTCCAAAGTGTGATGGATCGCCAGGCTGAATTGATCGCGAAATGGATGCACGTCGGCTTCATCCACGGCGTGATGAATACCGACAACATGGCGCTTTCCGGCGAGACCATCGACTACGGCCCTTGTGCCTTCATGGATAATTATGATCCAGACACCGTATTCAGTTCGATTGATCGCCAGGGGCGTTATGCGTATGGCAACCAAGCCGCAATTGCTCGCTGGAATCTTGCCCGTCTTGCAGAAGCGATGTTGCCATTGCTTTCTAAGGACCGAGGGAAAGCTGTCGATCTCGCCAATGAAGCCCTTGGAAGTTTTGAAGGGAAATTTCAACATGCCTGGCTCATGGGCATGAGGGCGAAACTGGGGCTTTATACGATTGAATCCGAGGATGGCGGGCTGGTTCAAAGTCTCTTAAATTGGATGCATCAAAACCACTTGGATTTTACTAACACATTCCGTGCCTTGAGTAATGAAAGCGCGATCGCTGAACCAAGCATTATCGATCCTGACTTCCTTGGATGGCATGAGCAGTGGAACTCCCGCCTAAGCCGCCAGCCTCAGTCATCCACGGAAGCCGTGGTTCAGATGCGGGCAAATAATCCCGCGGTGATTCCCCGCAACCACAAGGTGGAGGAGGCACTCACCGCCGCCACGCAGCATGGGGATTTCACGGTGATGGAGCGCTTGCTCGTCGCGCTGGCGAATCCCTACGGGAATGAAGTCTCTCAGGAATACACTGCGCCACCTGCTGCTGGCTCACCCATCTATCAGACATTCTGTGGCACTTGATTTCGCATAGACTTGCGTTCCTTTCCAACCTTGTCATTCAACGAGAATTCAGCTTCATTTGAATTGTGCAGAGTCCTATTACTTCCGACAAAATTACCGCATTGGAACAACGGATGGAGGCACTTGGGATCCGAGCTGCCGATCTGCTGGAAAAGTTCGTGCGTGGCTCAGGGGCGGGCGGACAAAAAATTAACAAGACGTCGAACTGCGTGTTTCTCAAACACCTGCCGACGGGCGTTTGCATCAAGTGTCAGATGGACCGCTCCCGCGAAATGAACCGCTTCCTTGCACGCCGTGAACTTTGCGAGCAACTGGAATCGATCCGTGACGGTAAATCCGTGGCAAAAACCCAAGCGATCGAAAAAATGCGCCGCACGAACCGTCCACGGTCGCGCAACTCGAAAAACCGGAGCGTCGCAGACAAACGCAATCTCTCGCAGAAAAAGTCGATGCGCAAACCGCCATCGGGTGATTGATCGGCGGAACAGAACTGGATTTGCCCATCCGTCTTCTCCATTGACCAATTCTCTACAGCTCGCGAATCTCCGGCCATGCATTCAATGACAGGATTCGGCCGGGGTTCCGCCGCGACAGACGCGTGGCAGGCCAGCGTGGAGATCAGCGCGGTCAATCGCAAGCAGGCTGAAGTGGTCTTGCAAGCGCCCCGCGAACTCAACGAACTGGATGCCCGAATCCGCAAAGCCGTGCTTGGCACCGTTTCGCGGGGCCGTATCCAAGTATCGATCAGCATCGAACCCGCTGCCGGGGCGCTCGGCGATTTCCGGATCGATCCAGCGCTTGCTCTCGCGTTTTCCAATGCTTTTGTGGTGTTAGGAAAAACGGTGGGTTATCCCGTAGTCCCCGCTGCCGCAGACTTCCTGCGCCAACCGGGCTTGATCGCTGCGGGAAATAGTGAAATGGATGCCGAAGCTGCATGGCTTGCCGTAGAACCCGCCCTGGGCGATGCGCTGAAACAACTTGCTGCCATGCGCGAGTCTGAGGGCGGTCACCTCAAGGCCGATTTTCTCGCCCGCCTCGACCTCCTCGTGTCCTTCGCCCGGAAAATCGCCACCGAGGCCCCCGGCCGCCCCATCCGCCAGCGCGAGCTGCTAGGCAAACGTCTCCGCGATGCCGGCCTCGATCTCGATCCCACCGACGAGCGAGTGCTCAAGGAAATCGCACTCTTCGCCGATCGCTGCGACGTCAGTGAGGAAATCACCCGGCTGGACTCTCACTTCGCAAAATTTCGCGAATATCTAGACGCCGCCGAGCCACCGGGACGGGCTTTGGACTTCCTCTGTCAGGAATTGTTTCGAGAATTCAACACCATCGGCTCGAAAGCGAATGATGCGTCGATCGCGCAAACCATCGTCGAGGCGAAGACGGAGTTGGAAAAAATCCGCGAGCAGGTGCAGAACGTGGAGTGAGCGTGATTCAGACATTCCTGTCTGAAATTTGATCGCAAGGAAGAACAGGCAGGAATAGCCGAATCATATTAGATCGATTCCAGCGAGATCTCGGTCCTCGCGGGCGGATTCCAGGTAGGATTCATCCATCTGGATTGCTTGTCGCAGATGACTGCGGGCACGCGGGCCTTCGCCGAGCGTCCAAAGGTAGCAGGCGAGATTGTAGTGGAAGACCGCCATTTCAAAAAGTGTCTTGGGTCCGCGCAGCAGTTGATTGCAAGCCGCCAGGGTATCGCCGGTCTCATGGAGGCAGTAGGCGGCCCGCAGGAAAAACTCGGGCTCATCCTCGGCCTTGATACAGAGCAGCCGCGCGGTCTCGGAAGCGGCATTCCATTGCTCGCGGTCCATTTGTGCTGCCAGTTTTAACTCCAGCGGAGCTCGTAAACGCTGGACCTCCGTGGGCAGCGCTTGGAGTTCATACAAAGCCTCGTCCGCGAGACCTAATTCCAGCCAACCCGCAGCCGCACGTAACGTTTTTGTCACCACCATTCGAGGGACGCTAGAAGAAGCAGGCGTCAGTGGCAATCATTCAGCCACTAAAAATCGCGGGTTTGCTCGTTCGCTAAGGCTGGATTTGCCTGCAAGGCCTCTTATTCCAAGAAAAAGAGGCTTGCCGGATTTCATCCTCGGGCATATTAAATCTCGTCAGACGGATTTTGTGTGCTCGGATGAATGAATTTCTCCCTCACTTCAAGATGACGATCTCCGGCACCCGCCGCTCAATGTTTTCACTGGAACGATACGATTTGAACTCCCCAACCGATCTCTTGGATCGGCTCCGACTTGCTGTCTCTGATCTATGATCCGGCGCTCGTTCCATCGTTCCGCACCCTTCTTCGCACCGAATTCGTGCGGCGGCATAGTCCGTCCGTGCAGCGGCGTGTCGCACCCACTCACTGGAGGACAAAACCATCGCTAAGCCACAAAGAGATCCAAATAGGGGTCGTTACCGCGACATGACGCGGATCAACGACCGAATCCGTGCCCCGAAAGTCCGCGTCGTCATGGCGTCAGGCGAGCAACTCGGCGTCATGAACTCCCGCGACGCACTCGCAAAAGCGCAATCACTCGGACTCGACCTTGTCGAAATCGCCGGCCAAGTGGACCCACCAGTCTGCAAGATCGTCGATTACGGGAAATACAAGTATGAGCAGGCGAAGCTGAAAAAGCAAAAGTCGAAGAGCGCCACCCGCATGAAGGAAGTAAAATTCCGCGTCGGCACTGGCCAGCACGACTACAACATCAAGCTGGGCCGCGCCGAAGGATTCCTTGAGGGAAATCACAAGTGCCGCTTCGTCCTTCAGTTCCGGGGGCGTGAAAATGCGCACAAAGATTTAGGCTTCGTGGTCCTCAATCGGATCGTAGAAGATCTGAAGACGATGGCTCAGGTGGACCAACCACCACGTCTCAACGGACGCGCCGTCGCCATGATTCTTTCGCCACTTCCGGCTCACCAGCGGAAGCGCAAGTTCCACCTCTTCCATGGTGAACTGATGGAAGAAGACGATTTCGAAACTGACGAAGCCAACGACGAAGAGATCCCCGATGACGACTTCGTGCCAGATGAAGTTCCTGAAGAAGCTCCGGCCTCGCAGGAAACTGAAGAAGCTCCCAAGGCTTGATTTTCATCGGGCCGTGGCGGCGATTTCTAATCGCCACGGCCTGAAGTAACCCTTGGCATGGCGGTTGGAAACCACCGCCACGAATTCATGCTCTATCTTTTCGACATTGATGGCACGCTGGTCGACACTGGCGGTGCGGGAATGGCAGCGCTGAACGAAGCGACCTGTGAGATTTTCGGCCACGAAGGTCCGGCGCTCGATCTAGCAGGCAGCACGGATCTGGGAATCGTCGCAAACATTCACCATCACTTCCAGGTGGAGCCCACTCGCGAGCGTTTCGACGCCTACTTGGAAGTCTATCTGGGGCGGCTGGACTGGAATCTCGCTCACGGCGGATATCCCGGGCGAGTTTATGATGGAGTCACCGAACTCCTCGTCACCCTCATTGCGCAATCCGACTCGACCGTCGGACTCCTCACCGGCAATGCCGCCGGCGGTGCGGCAGCGAAGATGCGGCACTTCGGCCTCGCAGATCATTTCCCCTTCGGGGCCTACGGTTGCGACCATGCCGACCGCAATCGACTCGGCCCCATCGCCCTCAAGCGAGCCTCCGCCCACGCGGGAAAATCATTCAGCCCAAGCGAGACCTGGGTCATCGGCGACACCCCGAAGGACATCGCCTGCGCCCACGCGATTGGCGCCCGCTGCCTAGCAGTCGCCACTGGGAGTTTTTCCGCCGCCCAGCTCAGAGCCCATGGTGCCGATCAAGTCGTCGAGACCTTGGTCCATGAGATCGCTTGGGTTTGAGGCAAATTGCGGATAATTCCGCAATTCTCAGCGTGCATTTTTCCTGAAATGTCCTAACTATTTGTGTCGTTTCATTAAAACAGAACAAACACCATGAACACCCGCCGTAATTTCCTGAGTAAACTCGCCGTCTCCGCTGCCATGCCTGTCATCCTGTGTGGCCACGCTTTCGGTCAAGCACCGCCACCGGTAAAACTTGAAGAGAGCGATCCAGTAGCTACCGCCCTCGGCTACAAAGAAGACACCACCAAGGTGGATGCCGCCAAGTATCCTCTCCACAAGGCGGAGCAACGGTGTGACAACTGCGCACTCTATCAAGGAAAGCCCGGCGAAGCCAGCGGCCCTTGCACTGCTTTTGGAGGTAAGCTGGTCACCGCCGCCGGTTGGTGCTCGGTCTGGGTGAAAAAGCCTGAGCCAGTGAAACCGTAAGCCAGCCGAGACGGCCTTTTTTACTTTCAGCCTCCTTCCGCCGATCAGGCGGAGGGAGGCTTTTTAGTATAGTGCTGCGGATGAGGATTTGTGGAAATACTCATGGCGGGAAAGTGGCTGGCGCGTCTCGCGCCAGACCGTTGCGGAGGCGTCTCGCCTCGCGCATTCTGACTCTGGGCGGGACGGCCCAATACTGTCACTTTAAGAATTTTTAACCGCAGATGAACACAGATGGACGCAGATGAAGAACACGGATAACGATTGGATTTTCTCTCTGTCCATTTGCGTCCATCCTGTTCATCTGCGGTTCGATTTTCTGATTCTTTTGAACTAAGCTGACAGTATTAGGCGGGACGCCCGGACAACGAACTGGAGCGAGACGCCAGTTGTGTTCGGCACGCGATTAGTTTCCCGTGGAATTTCTAACGATACTGCCAATTTGGTTGCCTTGCCGTCCTCGCTGCAAAGGTTCGCCTAACGAAGAGGCCGTTTTCGCCTTATCTTCTGTACACGGCTCCGCGACGCGACGCTTGTGCGTCGCATTCCGCCCAATTCCCTCAGTTCCGCTTTTTCGCGGGGCCGAGTGCTGCTGCCAGCTCTTCGTCGGTGGCCCAACCCATCATCCAGAACCTCAGCCTTTCCATCATGCGCTTGGTGGGGAGTTTCCCGCCGCGCCGCGAGAGCAGCAGCGCGGCGTTCAGCGTGCAA
Source organism: Akkermansiaceae bacterium (assembly GCA_031430055.1). GTDB lineage: Bacteria > Verrucomicrobiota > Verrucomicrobiia > Verrucomicrobiales > Akkermansiaceae > Luteolibacter. The sequence goes on from JANPAU010000094.1 coordinate 23,458, forward strand.
TAGACCTGGGTTGCCACGCTGTCCTCGCTCTCCGCCAGCCAGTGGCGGTAGGGCAGGAGGCATTTGAGCCGCCGGAAAAACAGCTCGGTGGTCCAGCGCTGTTTGTAGATCTCGCAAAGTCCTCGCATCGTGTCCACAACGGGATTGAGCAGGATGAAGAGAATCATGGAGATGCGATGCCGAACAGAACTGGCGTGACGCATCAGCCACGTTTCCACAAATCATGACGCGCGGTAGTATCGAATCTCTTCTACGGAGTTTCCCGTCGCATTTTTTGCGATTTCCCTTAGTCTCCCTTATATGGACCCTGTCCCGACAAAAACCCATCGCGACTATTGGCTCACGAAAGCCAACCAAGTCGCTCGCCAAGTGAACTTCGCCTGGTGGCTGGAAACCCTAGCCACGCCGCTACTCATCGCAGCAGTCGTCGGGGCTACCGGATTGCTCATCATGAGACGCGAGCTTTTAAATCTCGAACCCTGGATTCTCGCGACGTGTGTCGGCGGCGCACTTTTCCTGCTGGCGCTTTCCTGCTGGGCATGGGCAACGAGAAAATTCGAACAACCTGAGCAATCGTTAGTAAGAATCGAGGCTGCCATGCGCTTAAAAAACCAGCTCTCCGCCGCTAGCGCAGGCGTCGCTCCGTGGCCCGCCCCCGTGGCGCGAATCGATGCAGGGTTGACGTGGCAGTGGCCGCGCCTGCTCGTTCCACCGCTTGGTGCTTTGTTATTGTTAGCCGCGGGAATCTGGATCCCCATGACGCCGCGAAGTCTCAACTCACCCGGAACCCACGAGCAACCTCAAGCGTGGAAACAACTCAGCACCGAGTTCGACCAACTCACCAAAGAAGAAGTCGTCGATGAAAAATACCTCGAAGAAACGCGCAAGAAACTCGACGAGCTCAAGTCCCAAGAAGAAGAACAATGGTTCAGTCATTCATCGCTCGAAGCCACCGATTCCTTGAAGAAATCTCACCGCGCCGAAGGCGAGCGCGTCGAGAGGGATCTCGGGCGAGCTGAAAAGGCCCTCGCCAATCTCGAAAAAAACGCCGGTTCCACCAACCAAGCCGAGAAGAACCGGATGATGGAAGAATTCGATCAAGCGCTCCAAGGTCTACAAAACGGCGCCATGAAACCCAATTCCAAACTGCTCGAACAAATGAAACAGCTCGACCTCAAAAACTTTTCCAAGCTCTCCCCCGAGCAAATGCAACAGCTCCGCGAGAATTTAAAAAAGAACGCAGACGCCATGAAAAATGGCCAATGCAAGAGCGAGGGCCAAGACTGGTCCGACGAATTGCTTGCCGGAGACGGCGAGGGAGAAGGCGAGGGAAATGAAAATGGCGAAGGCCCAGGACAAGGTGGAGTCACACGCGGTCCCGGTCACGATCCAAAACTGCTAGGCGCAGAAAAAGACCGCGTGGAAACCGGCGCCCTCACCGGCCTCGAAGCCAAGGACCTTTCCCAAGCGACACCTGGCGACTTGCTCGAACTTCAAGACGGCGAGCACGAGGTGGACAAGTCCGCCTCCACCGCTTCGCAAGGCGGTGTCACCGACGCCACCGGCAAAGGCGGCGATCGCGTCTGGCGGGATTCGCTCGATCCTGCGGAACAACGGACACTGAAGCGATTTTTTGAGTAGTCCTGGAAGCGTCTGGAACGGGGATGATGCATTGGGTCGAAGCTCCAAAGAACTCCTTCCTCGGAGGTGTGCAAACTCGGATCGAGAGGATAGACTTTGGATTACGCAGTAGCACAATCCACGGGCGAATTGCTTCTGGAGTCTTCGGCATTGGTCTTGCCGCCGGGGCGATGACTGTCAAAGCTGAATTAAGATTTGACGGCGATTCGAAATTCCCAGTTGGACGGATGGCGAGCCTTTGCGGTGCTGGGGGTGATGTGGCTGCACTGGGCGCCGGCAGAATGGCGCGGGCACTTCCCCTTTGAGATTGGGCTATTCTTTTTTCTAACACTGACCGGTTTTCTGATCACCCGCATCCTATTGCGCGAACGGGCGGCTTGCGAGATAGGCGAAGGGAAATGGCGCATCAAGGCCTACCTGCATTTTCAAAAGCGGCGGATGTTACGAATCCTGATTCCGTGTTACGCCGCGATGATCTTCGCAATCCTTGTCGGTGCCCCAGACATTCGAGCGCATTGGTCGGCCTACTTCGGGCATGGGTCGAATTTCCACATGGCGTTCATGGAGGGCTGGCCGTCTGGGACGGCGCACTACTGGACACTCGCGCTCCAGGTTCAGTTCTATCTGATGTGGCCGCTGGTGGTATTCCTCACGCCACGGCGAATGCTCGCGGGAGTGTTTGGTTTTTGCATCGCACTGGCTCCCTTATCGCGGATGATTTTGGCGCGGTGGTTTCCTGAAATCCATCACAGTCAGGCGATCACTCCCACGGCGCTGGATTACTTTGGCGTCGGTGCATTGCTCGCGCTCGCGCTGGAGCGGGGGATGCAAGCGGGAGACGCGCGGTTGAAACGGGGTGCCTGGCTCGCGTTCGGCGGTTATGCGGTGCTCTATGTTTTCACCGAGCTGAAACAACCGGTCGATGGTTTCTGCTACATCCAGCAAACGCTCGTCTCGGTGGTTTTCGCCGGGCTGATATCCGCGACCTTGGCGGGCTTCGGCGGTTGGCTTGGAAAAATTCTCGATCACCCAGCGGTCCAACATGTCGGACACTTAAGCTTCGGACTCTATCTGTTTCATACCCCGGTTCCACTATTCCTTGGCTGGATATTACCGTGGCTGTGGTTTCCATTTTTCACAGGGCCTTGGCTCTTGGTTCGACTCGGAGCCTTCGCGCTCACCTCTTGGGGAATTGCCTATCTATGCTGGAGATACTTGGAAAAACTACCGCTTCAGACTAACAAGCATGGCTCTTCAAGCGCTCCAAATCGATAAACTCCAACGCCGCTTCCAGTGGCACAACGTAAAGTGAGATCGCTCTTCTACATTGCTGTGTGGCGCAGATGCTTCATTCAAGCGCTCGCAGCTTCGCGGATCGCTTCGAGCTCTTCCCAGCGAGTGTAAAGCTTGGCGACCTTGGCTTTGTCAGCGTCCAGCTTTGCGACGAGTTCGGGGATCTCGGCAAAGCGCTTGGCTTGGAAATCTGGATCGTGCAACAGCGCTTCGAGTCCCTCGGCTTCTTGCTCGATGGCGAGGATGGCGGTCTCCATGCCTTCGAGTTCATTCTTTTCGTTGAACGTGAGCTTACGGCCCTTTTTCGCGGCAGGTGCGGTGGAAGCTGCCTTTTGTCGAGCGGCAGCGTCACGTGCGGCGGCTTGTGCTTGGATTCGTTGGGCGGCTTCACGAGCTTGGCGCTTTTCAAGATAATAGGAATAATTTCCTGCCTGCACGGCGATGCCGTCGTCTTCGAAGGCGATGATCTGATCGCAAATCCGGTCGAGGAAATATCGATCATGGGAAACAACGATCACGGAGCCGTCGAATACCGCGAGCGCTTCTTCGAGCATCCGCAGCGAGGGTAGATCGAGGTCGTTAGTCGGCTCGTCGAGCACGATGACGTTACCACCGTTTTTCAGAACTTTGGCTAACATGAGCCGCGCGCGTTCACCACCGGATAGAAGATCGACGCGCTCGTTGATGCGTTTATCATCGAAGAGAAAGCGCCGGAGGTAGTTGCGTGCGCCGAGCGATTGGTTGCCGAACATCAACTTTTCGTTGCCATCAGAAATTTCATCGAGCAACGAGCCGGTGCCGTCGAGCTGCATCCGTGTCTGGTCGATGTAGTTCACCTTCACGCGTTTACCGGTGACGGCGGTCCCTTCGGTCGGCTCGATCTGACCGAGGCAGAGCTTGAGTAGCGTGGTTTTTCCCACGCCGTTTCGTCCAACGATGCCGGTACACTGGCCGGGGCGCAGGCTGAGAGTTAGATTCCGGAATAACCAGCGCGGCGACTTCTCGGAGCCTACATTCACGCCCGCGCCTTCCAGCTCGACGACGATGTTTCCCAAGTCTGGGGGCGGCGGGATGAGCAGGTCCATTTCCCGCTCTTCGGGCGGTGCCTCCATGCCTTCGATTTCGTAAAACTTGTCCAAGCGAGTGCGCTGCTTGGTGCCGCGGGCTTTGACGCCGGAGCGGACCCACTCAAGTTCTTCTCGCAGAAATCGCTGGCGGCGGCGCTCGGTCTGACCGGCGATTTGCTGGCGGATAGCTTTGGATTCCAAGAAGGCCGTGTAGTTTCCCGGATGGGAAAACGCGCGGCCTTGATCAATCTCGATGATCCGGGTGGCGATGACATCGAGGAAGTAGCGATCGTGAGTGACGAAGATGACCGCGCCGGGAAAGTTTTTGAGGTATTCCTCTAACCAACGGATGGATTCGGCGTCGAGATGGTTCGTCGGCTCGTCGAGAAGGAGTAAATCCGGCTGGCAGGCGAGGGCGCGGCAGAGCGCGACCCGGCGTTTTTCTCCGCCGGAGAGTGGGCCGACCATTGCATCGAGCGGCGGCGTGCCGAGCGCGGTTGATGCGGCTTTGATGCGGGCGTCGAGATTCCAACCGTCGGCGTGATCGATGAGGTGGAGCAGGTCGTTGAGTTCGGTATCACTGCCTTCGCCATTTTCGTAGCGGCGGATGGCTTCGACGATGTCGGCTGCGCCGAGGGCGATATTTTCCTGCACGGTGAGCTCGGAATTCAGTTCAAATTCTTGGGGCAGGTAGCCGACACGGAGCGCCCGGCGGAGGGAAATTTCCCCGGAGTCTGCCATTTGCTCGCCGGTGAGGATTTTGAGCAGCGAGGTTTTCCCACAGCCATTGCGGCCGACCATACCGGTTTTTTCTCCGGCGGAGACGGCAAGGGTGACGCCATCCAGCAGCGTTTGGTAACCGTAGGTCAGGCGAATTTCGTTGGCAGAGAGGAGAGCGGACATGAAGCGGCGCGGATGTGCCCTATCTTTCGGCAAACGTCCATCCCAGATCCAGTTCTCGGCTCAGCAACGCCGCTTCGCCTTTGAAATCGAAGAAACCGCCGAAACCGCCCAGTCCACGGTCGTCGTAAATTTTCCGAGTTGCTCTCTTGGTAGTGAGGTTCTCAAGATGCTCTGCAGATGTCGCAATTGCCCGCATGGCTGGAACGTTACCGAAAGCTACCGAGGCGGGTATGGCTCTTCGCATGGGGGCAATTTTTGATCAATCTCATCATCACCGCGCAGTTTCTGATGCTCAATTTGTTTCTCAAAGACAAAGGGCTGAGCGATCCTGAAATTGCGGCACTCACCTCGCAGCGATTCGTCGCGACGTTCTTTCTCGCGCTGCCTGCCGGACTTTGGTTACGGGGGCGTCCGCTCCGCACTCCGCTGCTGATTGGATCGATTTTATTTCCGCTAACAGCTCTGATTTCCTTGGAAACTGTCCGTCTCGGGCTGATGACCGCGGCTTCCACTTGCTTCCTTGCGATGGGATTCGCCGGCTTGCTACTCAACATTGCCAGCTTACCCATGGCTTTGCGACTGGCCCCGCCAAAGCACTCAAGTGAGACTCTGAGTTTGCTATTCGCCACTTGGGCCGCAGCGAGTATCTGCGCCGGTGTTCTTTCTAGCATTTTGCAGAGCATCGGCCACTTCAGCATCGGTAGTCTTCACGGGTTGTTCGATGAACATTCGACCCTTTTACTGCTCACCCTAGCAGGTTTCGGAGCGCCATTCCTTTACGCCCGCCTTCCTGATCCCGTGCCAGAAAAACGAGCGACAGGACACTGGCTGCATGTGCGGCGGGACGATTGGCCGGTCCTGATGCGAGCTCTTTTACCCACTCTCTGCATCGCCACTGGCGCAGGGTTGAGCATCCAGTTTCTTAATCTATTTTTCAGCAGTGTCTTCAACATGAGCTCCGCCGCATACTCATTTTACGGCTCAATCAGCAATGTTCTGGTTCTATTCGCCGGATTGATTGTGCCAGAAGTGAAGCGTCGGTTTGGCTGGCGCGGAGTCATTCTCGGAGTGCAATGCATGGCCGTGATTCTGTTAGTTGTAATGGGACTGACTGAGCTGTGGAAGACCGCCACCTGGGCACTGCCACTCGCGATTGCTTGCTTCATCGTCCGTCAACCGCTCATGAGCATGGCGGGTCCGGCTACCAGTGAGCTAACCATGAACTACGTGGGCAAGAATAACCGTGAATTGATCAGTGCCTGCAACGGCGCAATCTGGAGCGGCGCTTGGTGGCTGGCGGCCCGGACTTTTGAGATTCTTCGTGCTCACCACCTTCCTTACTGGCAGGTTTTTCTTACCACTGCTGTACTCTATCTGGTCGGGACGGTCTCTTATAACGGACTCATCCGCACGGTAGAACGCAAGAAATCAGAGGATCAGACTTCCGCCACGACACGAGAGATTGAAACCATTTCCTAACATATAAAGCGATTCTGGATGTTCACAACGCGCGGCGACCTTGCATGGCCCGCAGCAGCGTGAGTCCGTCCGCATGTTCGAGGCCACCACCGGCTGGCAAGCCTTGGGCGATGCGGGTGAGCTTGCAATTCCGATCGCGCAGTAACTCGGCGAGGTAGTTCGCCGTGGCTTCCCCTTCCACATCCGAACCGAGCGCGAGAATGACTTCGATTTCTCCTGCCGCGGCCTCGATCCGCCGGATGAGTGGTGGGATGCGCAGGTCATCTGGCGAGACTCGGTCGAGCGGAGACAGCTTGCCGCCGAGGCAATGGTAACGACCCCGGAATGCACCAGAGCGTTCGAGAGGAAGGACATCGGTGGCTTGCTCGACGACACAGAGTATCCGCTCATCGCGGGTGGAATCATCGCAAACATCGCAGCCTGTTTCTGTGGCGAAAAATCCACACACCGGGCATGGCCGAATCACGTCTTTTGCAACTAACAAGGAATTTGCAAGCGATGCAGGATTGGCTTTCGAGCTTTGCAAAATCCACACGGCGATGCGCTCAGCGCTGCGAGGGCCGACACCGGGCAGGCGCTTGAGTTCACCGATGAGGACTTTGACCGGTTCAGGGAAATCAACGTGTTTCATGAAAGCTTTTGAAATTTTTGATCGCCTCATCACAAGGCATCCGGTGCTTGCTTGCGTAAACCAGGGCACAAATACCGGACCACAGTGTGGCGATGAATGGCGCACCGATGTCGGGCGCATGGGCCGCGAGGCTGAGAACGGGTGCCCAAGCGGCGACTAACACTACCGAAGTAATCCACAAAACGATGCGCCGCCACGTCCCCGCGACGCTCAGCATCGCAAACGACAAGCCAAAGGCGAAAGCGAGCGTTGCTAACCACACCGACCACTCCGGCAGGGATTTAGGAAATTCATCCGCGTTGCCCCGGGAGACGAGATGGGAAATGACCAAATTTATTCGATCGAGGATGCCAAGCGCGCTCAAGCCAACGGCTAGCAGAATCGAAAGCGCGCCAATCGCAGCCACTGGCACCAGCACATGGCCGACCGGATGTGGATGTGAGCGATTTTTCAAAATCCCTTTTTTCTCGTGAAGCTTTCCTCATACGGCGGCTCAGCGGCGATGACGCGCTCGACAACTAACACCGGCTGAATCAGACCCTCTTCCAAGGGAAATCGCATGGTGCCGGAGACTTTTACCCAGTCATTTTCCCGAAACTCAGGAGGCGTTTTGCCGAACTCCAGCACGATGGGAATTGCCCGGCTGTCCGCCGCACAACAAGTGATGAAGAGGCGGTAAAGCCGCTTGCGAGTGCCATTCGGATTGCGGACTTTTTCATCCATCCAGCGGCCCTCGGTTTCCACCTTGAGACCATCGAGCAGGTTCTGCATTTCCCGGTCGCCCGAGGAGAAGAACAATTCCATCAGACTGAACTCGAGAAATCCATCACCAGTCTTGCGGTGACTTTTCTCAATTTCCGCGCGTGTCAAAGCTGGGATACTCGCGGAAAGAAACGGGGCATTCATCTCAGCGGGTGCATCATAGAGTCCTTTTCTGCCGAGTGCCGCAGCGGAGTATTCATCCTTGGTCCAAGCGACAGAAAGCGCCACTGGCACCATCATCAACAAGAAAGCTGTCACCGGGTGCATGTCGCCGCTCTCATGATCGTGCGGGTCGTCATCGCTGCTATGATCATGGCCGCATTCCGCTTTTTGGCCCGCGGTGAGAAGATTGAACAGACCTAACACGGCAAGACCCAAGCCACCAGCGAAGGCAATCGGCCGGAAGTCTGGCACGAGGTATTGATTGATCCGGCCGCTACTATAAAAATAGAGCAGCACCGCGCTCCAACAAAGAATCGCGATCGAGAAAAGGATGCGTCGGGCTTGCGGATTCATTTCGCTTCAAAGAGAAGATGTTGCCAGAAAATGGAGATGCCGCCGATGGCAAAAAACAACCCGATGGCGAGCAGGAAGATGAAGCGCTTGCGTAAGACTGTCTGATAGAGAAAGAGTAATTTCACGTCCATCATCGGGCCGAAGGTGAGGAAGGCGAGCTTCGCGGCCCATGAGAATTTATCCAAGGTCGCTGCGATGAAAGCGTCCGAAGTGCTACAAAGACTCAGCACAAATGCGAGGGCCATCAGCGCGGCTGGCGCGGCAGTAGGACTGTGCGCTAAACTGTCGAGCCAGTTGGCCCCCGGTGCGATGCCGGTATTGAAGAGGGCAGTGATGGTGACGCCGATGGAGAAATAGACTGCGACATCGACGAAGTCTTTCATCGCAGAGCGCAAGGCCGCGACGAGGCGATTGTCGGGCGTTGGCTCGTGATGGTGGTCGTGGCCGCAGCAGGAATGATCGTGATCGTCATGGTGGTGATGCTTATTCGCCACGCTGTCTTTTTCCAAGCTCTCCACGAGCTTCGGCTTCAACACCGAGGAGAGCGACAATTTCGAAACAATGATTCCCACTGCGACGGCAATGAGGAAACCGAGCAGCAGCCGCGAGCTCGTCATCATCATCGCGCCTTGGCCTTGGAAGGCTTTCCACGTGCTCAGCGCGGTGATGGGATTCACGATGGGAGCTGCTAACATGTAGGTAAGTCCACAGGACACCGGCAGACCCTTCTTCACCAAGCGGCGGATCACCGGCACCACCGCACACTCACAAACCGGGAATACCGCACCCATCAAACCCGCCGTGAGAATGGCTAGAAATTTATTCTTCGGGAGAAACCGATCCATCGTGCCCGCCGGCAGGTAAATGTCGATGAACCCACTGATCAGTGTCCCAAGCAGAATAAACGGCACTCCCTCGAAAAGGATGCTCAAGAACGCGAGCGCAAAGTCCTGCTGAGAATCGGGCGACATCAGGAGTGAGGAAACGCTGACCGGGCAGTTCTGTCAATCGGCAGTCGAAACCTCAATTGGCAAGTGACCCAGATCAATGTGCCGGTCCTTGTTGCTCCTGAATGTATTCCTGCTTGAGACCCAGTGCTTCGGGAGCGTGTAGCACGAGCATTTTCATCCGGATGTCCGCTGGGACTGTCCGGCGGGTGGCGAGGGAGACGACGATCATGAGCCCGATGGCGAGGGGAACCGCCCATAGCGCGGGCTGTTCAGCAAGGATGCGGAGCAGCGGGTGACCGATCCAGAAAGCGTTGAGGGCATCCGGCTCCCAGGCTTTATTACCAACCAGAGCGGCAGCTTTGGCGGTCTTGGCGAGGATGTCGCTGATGCTCGTAAGCGAGACACAGATCAAGGCGAGCAATCCACCGGTAAGCATCCCCGTGGCAGCTCCCTTCATGGTCATGCCACGCCACCAGACGCTCATGAAAAGCAGCGGGAAATAACTGGCGGCGGCGATGGCGAAAGCCTGACCCACCATGAAGTTGATGTCGAGTTGCTCGACTTGGGAACCCAACAAGACTGAAACGCCACCCACCAAGATGGCGCACCATTTGAACATTCTCATGCGATCTTCCGGTGTCGATTGTGGGCGGAGCATCCGGCCATAAACGTCGTGAGCCAGCGCACTCGTCATCGAAACTAGCAGTCCCGAGAACGTACTCATGAACGCAGCGAAGGCGCCCGCGCAAGTGATACCGCTAAGAATAGATCCCAGCACGCCATACTTCGCACGGATCAAAGTGGGAAGTTCGAGCACCACCTTGTCAGTCCCTTTGGACCCGGTCGCGGAATAGAGTTCTGGTAAAAAATTACGTCCCAGCACCCCGAAAATCGGCGGAAATAGATAGAACACGCCGATCAAAATCATCACCCACATCGTGGTCTTCTTCGCCGCGACTCCATCAGGATTGGTATAAAATCGCACGAGAATATGCGGTAGCCCGGCTGTTCCGCAGACGATGGCGACGATCAGCGAAAAAGTGTAGAGCAAGGACAAAGGGCGAGCTTCCTCTGGAGACAGACCCGCCGCTTTGGCGGCTTTGGTAGTGAGTGGGCCGAATGGCGAGATCCATGCCTCGTCCTTGGGGGCTCCTACTGGCAACGCCACGCGCTCAGACCTCACAGAATCGACCGTCTGAACGATCGCCGGCGGTGAACTTCCCGCTGCAGTTTCATGGTTCAAAGATAGATTTTTCCCGTAACCGCCGAAGACTGCGACTAGGACGAAAACCGGCGCCGAGATCGCGAACATTTTGATCCAATACTGCACTGCCTGCACCAGAGTGATCCCCTTCATTCCACCCATCGCGACATTGAGCGTGATCACCGCGCCGACAATCAATACTCCTGCCCAGTATGGAAACCCTTTAAGTGCATTGCCATCCACACTGTGAGGCGCAAGGAACTCAAGCCAACCACCCCGTAAATCGACTCCCTGAAAAATAAAAGCCAGCGTCGTCCCCGCGCCCTTCATCTGCGGCATCGTATAGAAAAACCCAATGAATAGGACGAAACAAACGGCGATCTTGCGGAAAACCGGCGAGTCATAACGCCCTTCTGCAAAGTCCGGAATCGTATAAGCCCCGAAGCGGCGCAGCGGTCCGGCGATGAACAATAACAGAAACAAATAGCCGCAAGCATAACAGACCGGATACCACAGCGCGTCATAGCCCGACAACATCACCATCCCTGCGACTCCCATGAAGCTGGCCGCACTGAGATACTCGCCAGAAATCGCAGAGGCATTCCACCCGACCGAAACCGAGCGTCCGGCGACGAAAAAGTCAGATGCGGATTTGGAAGTCTTGGCCGAACGAAAGCCCATCCAAATAGTAATGGCGACCGTGATGGAGGAAAAACCTAAGATCCAAGGATCGATTTGTGAGAAGTCCATGAGTGTGAAAATTAGGATTGGCGCTTATTGCCCTCCGCAGCATGGCGGACTTCGTCATCTTCCAAAGCCATCGAGCGTGTGATGAACACACGGGCGATGATCCAGACGTAGGGGAAAAACAAAACCCCCAGCATCAGCCAGCTCAGGGTGAATCCCCCGACACGCTGCGCCATGAACTCGGGCGCGAAATAGTTCAAAAGCGGCATCCCGAACAACAAAACCAAAAATGCCGCCGCACAGGAGATCGAGAGCTTGAGCTGGCGGCGCATGAGTTCATGGAGAAATTTCTCGCTGTGAATGAACTCGGATTCTTTCGGCGGTGTTTGTGGCATCGGAGATCGGGGATTCAGAAAGGTTGAGAACTAGAACCCGAGCGCAAGGCGTCAAGAACCATTTCCCGCCCGCAGCGCTTGAGGGAACACTCGAAGTTCTAAACCTTTTCGAGATCGTTAAGTGAGTTCTGTGAGAACAGCAGCGTAAACTCAATGAGAAGCGGCAAGGGCATCACGGCTACCACGGAGGCACTGAAAATAGGCGCATGCTGTCAGGGCTGCTTGACTCGGATACGGAGGAAGCGGGAACCGGGCACGACGAGCAGGCGGCGGGTGACGGTCTCGGTGAGTCCATCGGGATTGGCGACACTTTCTTCGTTGCCGACCCATGCGGTGGCAGCGGTGGCCCAGCCAGCGAGTCCTTGGGAGACTTCTACGTCATACTCCAAGCCGTGGGCTCCAAGCAGGCGGCGATAGCGGAGGACGAGGTGAGGCGCGCCATTGAAGACCTCAATGCGGCCAGCGGGCAGGCCGTCGAAGCGGGCGAGGAATGGGTCCATGCCGAAAGCATATTCAAGGAGGTTTTCCACTCCATCGAGATCGGGATCGCCAGTTAATCCGCCGAGGGTGTTGCCTTGGATTTCCGCCAGTGAAAATCGCAGTGCCTGCCAGCGCTCGAAGCCGCCGCCGGAGGGGATGCTGATGCCGTTAGAAATGCTGCCCGTGGCGAGACCGGTGGTTAGGGCGTGGCCCTCGGGGATGGTGAAGGTGGAAACAATCTGGCCGGTCGTGCGGTCGCGTTGCTCGAAGCGGCGAACGCCGGCGGGAAGCTGATTCGGGATGAGGGTGCCCCAGCGTCCGCTCTGGTTGGCGACTTCGGATTGATAAAAAGGGGCGTAACTGGAATCGGTGGCGGCACCGGTAGTCTCGACCGGGGTGGCGGCGAGCGGCGGCGTCAGCCCGTTAGCGTCGGCGTAGAGGACCATGAAGTTCCGCGCGGTAGCAGTGGTGTTACCGTGGAGGGCGGAGCCTTGCGTAGCACCCGTGCCGAAGGCGAGCACTTCGGCGGATGGGGTGGTGGTGAGGAAATGGTAGGCAACGTCGCCGCCGTTGCCGTCGTTGAGCAGCAGTCGCGGCCGCACGGTGTTGCCGGGAGTGAAGCGGATGTTGCCGGTGGGTTCGATGACGAACCAGCCGGTGTGGCTGCCGTCGGCACCCGTGGTGAATTCGCCGTGGCGGACGTTAAGATCGGCGGGCAGGAAGCGCGGTGATTCCTTGGTGCGGATGAAGACCCCGGTATTCCCGGTGGCGAAGATCATATTGCCAGCGCCTTCGGTTTCGGGGGTGTCGTCGTCGGTGACGATCTGGTTGGCATAGCGGTAGGTGGCGGAGGGTAGCAGGCCGTCGATCCGCAACAAGCTGGCGTGGGGGACCCGCAGGTTATTTTCCGGATAGGCACCTTGGATATAGGATGGGATGACCAGCCCGGCGAGTCCGGCGACGCGGGTCGCGAAGGGGAAAGTGGCAGCGGGAAGACCTGCCGTGGTGGCGGTGAGGGTGTAGAGGCCGATGGTTGGGAAAACTAGATTGTCGAAAGTGACCATGCCATTGACCGCGTTGCGAGTCAGGGTGCCGCCAAGCATTCCGGGCTGGCCGGCGATGGCGACGGTGACTGCTCCGCTGAAGGTCTCTGCGATGACCGCATTACGGCCGCGAGCGTGGACGATGACCGGCGAGGTGATCGAGCCAGCTTGGGCGGTGGCGGGTGCCACGGCGATCGCGAGTGACTCGGCGACCACTGGGCCGGCAGTGACCTGGATTTCATCGAGGCGGAGCTGAGGGCGAGAGCCGCTCGTGCCGCTCCGGAAATAGTATTTCCAGCGCAGCTCGACCAGCGGCTGGTTGTCGGCGGCGGCGGGCAGTGAGACCGGGCCGAGTTCGGTGGAGTGGCCAGCGGTGGCGTTGCGGAGGTATTCCACGGGGGCCCCTCCGGCACCGGGAACATCGAGGAAAGCGGTGGCGTTGCCGATGCGGTATTGCAGGCGGATGCCACAGTCGCGGGTGTTCGGCAAGACGGTGCCGCCAGTCCAGCGGACACGGATGTCCTGGGTGCCGCGGGTATCCAGCGCGAGTACGGCAGCGCCGACGAAGCCGGCACCGGGGGTGGCCTGGGGGCTACCGGTGTTGATAAAGCCGATGCCGGATAGGCCAAGGCCATTGATACGACTGTTGGTTGTGAGATTAAAGGGAAGCGTCCAGGGAGAATCCATCGGCGTGGAGAGAGCTGGGTCGAGTAGGTCGGTCTGGAAAAAGCGCATGCTCGGTGGGGCGGTGCCGGCGGATTCGGCGGCATTCCACAGCGTCATGGCGTAAGGGCCTGCGGTGGCGAGTGGGTGGGTGACTTGGAAATCTGCGGCGGTGAGGGCGCTCCAGGTGCTGCCGGAGAGCAGGCGGGCTTTGACGGTGATATTGCCGTTGAGGACGATCGACGGGACTGAGGTTTGGTTCAGCGAGAGGTCAAGCCGCAGGTCGTTGCTGATGGCTGAAATCTGGTGGATTTCCACGGCGATGACGTTATTGCCAGTGACCAGGAGGTTGGTCGGAATGGTGAAGTTATCGACGATGAGCTTGTCGTTTCCGCCGATGGTGGTGGAGGCCAGCGTGGTGTAGTCGATGGTGCCGGAAGGCATGTTCGAGCGGACGACCTCGGTGCCGTTGAGGTAGATGACCGCGCCGTCATCGCGCGCCAGTCCAAGGGTCAGGCCGGTGACGGTGGCGGGGTTGGCGACGTTGAAGGACTTGCGGAAATAGGTGGTCGGATATTTAGCCGAAGCAGAGGGGCCGAAGCTGATGTTCGCGGTTTCACCGGTGGTGCCGTAGCCGAGTGGCGCGTTGCCGGACGCCCAGAGGCTGTCGTCGTAAGCGGGGGAAAACCAGTTGGCGGCGGGCAGTGAGCCGATGTCTCGGAAGCGCCAACTGGAGCCGAAGGGGATGAAGGTGGAGGAGGTGGCGACGGCGGTCAGGGCCGCAGGGGAGATATTTCCGCCAGCGAGGCGGGGGTCTGAGCCGTCGAGCGTGTAGTAAATGGTGCCGGCGCTGGCGCTGAAGCTGAGGCTGTGCCCCTTCGGCACACTGCCGCCGTGTTGACCGAAGACTGGGGCGTCGATGGAGGGATAAAAGGCGCGGTTGCGCAGCATCGTGAAGAGATTCGAGGTGCGCAGTGGAAAGAGTCCGGTGCGAATGGTTTGGGCGGCGCTTTCCCAGTTAGTCGGGGTGCGGAAGCCCCAGCGGGCGCACTCGGCGATCAGGCTATTCTGCACTTCCTTCATGCGGGCGTTGAGACGGGCGAGGTTTCGGTTAGGGGTGAGTGCGCCATTGTTGAAAAAGTGACGGTGGATGCGGTCGGCGAGCAGGATTTTGAAATCGGGATGGCCTTCGGTGACGAGCGCCCCGAACAGTCCGCCGGGGCCGCTGTTGGCGGTGCGATCGAGCGTCAGCGCGGAGGTGCGGAGGAAACCGTCGGCATCGGCCAGCCAGAACTTGAAGCCGCTGCCGGGATTGATCGGCCCAGCGCAGCGGAATTCGCCTTCGCTATCGCCGTAAAACCAGACCAGCATGAAGTCGATGAGGTGAGTGACATCGAGCTGGCTTTTGACCGCAACGTAGGAATTCCGGTTGGCGCGGACGGTCTCCCACGGTGCACGGTGCACGGGGTCTGGGGTACCGTTGACGAAGTCATCGCCGGAGTTGTCGTTGCCGCGGACGACCATGTAGTCGCTGTCCGACCCGCCGAGGTAGCCGGCGAGGGAGTCGTCATCAAGTCGTTCGTGGGCGTTGTATTGACCCCAGTAGGTGCCGTTGACGTAAACATGGACGAATCGGCCATGGGGGTTGAGGCTGCCCATTTCGAGCATGGTGTCCTCAGCAAAGCGGTTAGCCATGTAGAAGCCGCGATCCACCATGTCGTGGTTACCGGCGGTCAGGTCGAGGGTGTCGATTTTATCAAGCGCGACCATTCCCCTATCGAAGCCGCGAAATAAGGGGGAATCGAGCTTACCCGCTCCATATTCGGAACGGAAGTTCACGCGATAGCTCTTCTTGGCGAAGTTGGTATACGAGCCGCCGAAGCGGGTGAGTCCGGCATTGACCTGAAGCGGCGTTGAGCCGTCGGGTAGCATCACTTCGATCGAGGCGGGGCGCTCGTTGTAGTTGTCAGGTAGGACGGGAACGCTGAGACAGATGGTGGGGATTTGGGTCAGGCTGTCGCGGAGTCGGGTGGCGAGGGAGCCTTGGGTGTAGGTGGCATTCATGAGTGGCGAGCTCATCACGCTGTCGCGAAAGACAAAGGTGTGGGTCTCCGATGGCGGAGCATGGTAGCCGCTGCGGCGGACGGCGGCGCGCACGCTCAGGCTGCCGCTGACTGCGATGGGGCCGGTGTATGGGATGGCGGGTTCTGAGCCATCGAGCGAGTAGAGTAACTCCGCAGCGGGATCGGGTTGGCTGAGGGTTAGCGAGAAGGCGCTATCGCGGAAACCGCGACTGTGGCTGAAGACCGGCGCTTGCAGCCAACCGGAGAGCGGGGTGGTGAGGTTGTAGTCGCGTGGCGTGGGAGAGAGGAAGCCAAGCGTGCCGTCGATGGCGCGGCCGTAGGCGAGGTCGTCACACTGGGCGGGGTAGTTGAGGATGGAATCGAGGATGCTCCCGTTTGGCGCGGCGAGGACCACAGATTCGCTGCTGGAGGAGAGGCTAAAGCTCGCGTGGAGGTTGCCGGCGGGATCGAGCGAAGTTGCATTACCCGAAGCGAAGACGATGAGGTGGCCGTGGGCGGGAATGACGCTGCCAGCAGGGAACAACCACTTGAGCGGAGTGGCCGCCGTGTCACTGAGGCCGTAGCCGTTGAGATCGATCGCTGTGGCATTGGGGTTGTGGAGTTCGATCCAGTCCGGGTTTTGGCCGTAGCCATCGTCGAGCGAAGAGCTGTTAGATGCGGTAAATTCGCTGATCCGTAGCGGCAGGAGTTGACCATTGACTACTACAGTGACCGCGCGGATGACCGATCCGCCGTGGTTTTTCCCGACAAGCACGTATTCCGTGGTGACAGCGGGCGAGACGACTTGCGAGCCGCTGCCCTGAGTGTCGACCGAAGCGCCGACTGAACCGAAGCCGGGATAGAGCGAAAGTTCGCGAAGGTCCTGCTCCTGCCAAGTGAGGGTGGATGATTGGCCCGCAGTGATCTGTGAGGGGATGGCCGAGAGGCCGATGATGCCGCTCTCGGTTAAGGGGAGGCCGAAGGCCTGGACTTCGCGCAGGCGGAGCCACCACTCGACGTCACCGGAGGAGGAGGTGCGCTCCTTGTTTTCGAGGCCGATCCTGACGTAGCGGGCGGCGACCGGACCGGGCAGGGCAATGTCGAAAGTGGCGGAGGTGCCGCTGAGGTGCTGGGAGAAAACCGAGTTGTGATTTTCATCAAAAAGTCGGACGGTCGCATGAGTCATCCGGCGCTGGTGATCGCCGCTGTCGAAGGCGACTACGCGGATGCTGTGAAGCGCGCGCAATTGGCCGAGGTCAGTCTCCCAGTAGCCATCGACGGTAAGGGAAGTGGTCTCGGTGAAGGTGGCGTGGTTGCCGTCATTGGCGAGCGAGGGGGAGGGTAATCCATCATGCAGACGCACCATGTAAGCGGGGGTGCCGAGGGCGTAGTTGGTGCCGGTGAGAATCGTGACGCCCGCGAGCGAGATGACGCGGTCGCCGTAGCCGTTGAGGGCGCCGTTTTCGAGACCGACGCGGAGGTAGCGGGCATCGGCAGTGCCGGGAGGAATGTCGAAGCCCCAAGTGCCGCCAGCCCCGGGATGGGAGACGGTGGTGGTGGCGAGAGTGTTCGAGTTGCCGTCGAGCAGGCGCACTGTGAGGCCAGCAAGGCGTAGGGAAAACGCGGAGTCCGGCGCGACCAGCTCGACCCGGCGGACAGGGCGGGCACGGTCGAGGGTCAGCAGCCAATGACTGTTCATGAGGTTCTGGGTCTCACTAACGGTCGAGGCGTTACTATCGATCGCGAAAGCGGCGGTGTTGCTGCCAGTGGTGGAGGACTGGGAGGCCGTGGCGCCGGTGGCAAGGCTGAGCGGGCCAACTGCGGGTGAGGGATCGCCAAGGACCCGCCAGTCAGCGAGGGCGATGCGGTTGTCGCCGAGACCATTGGTCTGGCCGGCGGGGAGATCGAGGCGGAGCAAGCGGGCATCGATACCGGGCGGCAGGAAGACCACAAAGGTGCCGCCGGGTTCAACCGATGTGATGATGGTTTCGTAGAGCAATTGGTCGCGCAACCCATAGACACGGAGACGGGTGCCATTAAGGATGCCTGCGTAGGCGGCACCAGTAGGGGCGACGAGGTCGATACGGCTGGCGTGGACGTAGCGGTTGAGTTCGAGTTCCAGGAAGGAGCCGGGGGTGTTGGCGGTTGCGACGAAGGTTGCGGGATTGTTGTCGATGACTTGCGGCGCGGCGGTCGCGATTGAGGGTAAATCGAGCGGCAGATGGGGCGGCATGGTCGCCGGATCGGCGGTGTCGAAGGTCCAGGTGCGGGTCGAACTGCGGCCTGCTTGGTCAGTGGCCTCGGCGCGGACGGTATAATAACGGTTGGATTGAAACACGGTGGACGAGGTGACAGTCCGGCTTGTTGGACTGCCGCTAATGCTCAAGGTGGAGCTGATGTTCACTCCATTGAGGAAAAGCTGGATGTCACCCTCGGCGAGGGTATTTGGGGCGACGGTGCCGACAGTGAAACCGAGGCCGCCGTTGACGGGTTGGAAGGTGCTGCCGCTGGCCGGCGTGAGGGAACTGAATGACGGCACCCGGTCGGGCGGGGCGACGACGAGAGCGAGGGGATCGGTGCCTGCGGCGAGGGCGGTGATGTGGGCGGGTTCGAGGGCAGTGGTGAAAATTGCAAAATCATCGACCTTGCCCTTCATCGGGCTGAACGGAGAGTTGAGCGGTTGGCCGAAGAGGACTTCAGTCCAGTCGCCAGTGAGCGCAGCGACTCCGGTGCTTTGGGAGGCGACGAGCTGACCGTTGATCCAGAGTTCCTTAGTCGCCCCGCTTTTGATCAGAGCGATGTGATTCCACTGCTGCCAGTTGAGGCCGGGCACCGAGCTGCTGGCGAGGGTTAGCCGCTGGGCCGGGCTCTCACAGCAGCCGGAGTGGTCGAAGTAAACAGTCTCGTCGCCCCAAGGAACGTGAGCTTGCAAGCCGCGGTTGCCGGAGGCGGCAGAACGGAACCAGACGGTCGAGGAATTGGCGATCGCGCTGTCCCAGCGTTGCCAGAAAACGACGCTAAGTTGGTCGCCGGAGAGGTTGCGGTTGTTGAGCAGTGCCAAGAAAGCGGCGTCGGTGATGCGGGCGGAGCTGCCGCCGGCGGTGCCGAAATTCATCGCGCGGTCGCCAGCCAAGCCGCTGCGCCCGGCGGCGTCCGCGCTGTAAGCGGTGTTACCTTCGAAAAGGATGGGGCTATTGGTGAGGAGGTCGGCGGACTGGGTGGGCGACGCGGTGCTGTCGAAATCCCAGATGCCGAGGGCGTCGGCGGGATCAATCGCTGAGAAGGTCTCACCCGGCAACCGGGCGATCGCTGCGAGGACAAGTAGGAAGCTGACTAGAGTTTTGCGGACCGATGAATGGGGAAATTTCACGTATGCGGAGGGGGCGGGGGTTTGAGAACGCGGCAGAGTCTGATGTTGAATCGTCAAAAAAAGAAAAACGAGAGGCGCGCAGAACGCGACTGGGCGGAATAATGGGTAATGAAATAATTTCGTCCGCTAGTGGAAAATAAACAGTATTCGTTAAGTTGCCAAGGAGGGATATCTGTTAAGTGGGAAGGATTTGCAGCAGCCCAGTGGCTGGACGCAGCGGGAAGATCTTCACATCCACCGGCGCGGCGACGAGCATGGAAGGCGGTGGTTCTGCGGGTTCGGGAAATCCATTGAGCCGCAGTGGCTCGGTGGACCAGCGGGTGCAGTTGGTTTGGGCGATCTGATAGGGCGTGTGGTGGACGCGACCGCAGAAGAGATCACCCGCAGGGTTTGAAGAAAATAGGAGGTAGCGTTCGACGAGAAACCATTCGAGCGATCCCAGTTCGGCGGGACGGGTCGCCGATGGAGTTTCATATTCAAACGCGGCCTCCTGCGCGCCGGAGGATTTTCTCCGGCTTTGATACTGGATGCTAACTCCAGATTTCACGCTGCCCATCGCAGCATGTTCGTAAGGCAAATGAAATCCGCGGCGGGCGATTTCCACGGCGATGGGTTGGTTACAATCTAGCGAGAAAAACCAAACACCGGGATTCCCCTGTGCGTCATGCACGTAGGTGCGGACGTTCAGCTCGTGAAACCACGAGAGCCATGGCACCGGCGGCAGACAGGTGGGGCGGACGCGTTCCATGAAAAAGGGAACCACACCGAGCCAAGCATTTCCCTCATAAGTATCGACATACAAACCTGAGGGCAGGCGTTCTTGGATGAGTGCGGGATGGATAGGCCAGTGCAGAAATAACAGCCCAGCCCAGCGCTGACGCATGACAGGAAAGCCGGGTGGGCGCTCGGTTGCGGCGAGGCGCCGCTCCAATGAAGGTAGCATGGCGGAGAGTGGCACGGATTTCCTACCGCGCAGGCTATTTCACCAGCTGGCCTTCGAGCATTTTCCAGACGTTTTCCGCGATGATTTGCTGGCCCTCGGCGGTGGGATGGATGCGGTCGGGCTGGTTAAGCTTTTCGTCGCCACCCACTCCGGCGAGCAGGTAATCCACCAGCACCACTTTTTTCTCCCCGGCGACTTCCGGGAATACCGCTTTGAACTCGGCCGTAAAGGCGATCCCCAAATTCTCCGGCATCTGCATGCCCGCCACGATCACCTTGATTGTAGGATTCTTCACACGGGCCTTGTCGATGATGGCCGCGAGATTTTTCGAAATCTGGGCGGGAGAAATCCCGCGCAGCCCGTCATTTCCGCCGAGCGCGACGACCAACACGTCCGCGCCCTCACTGCCGAGCGCCCAGTCGATCCGGCGCAATCCACCGGAAGTCGTATCTCCGCTGACACCAGCATTTTTCACCGTGTAGGGAAGTGAGGCGGCATCGATCTTCTTCTGTAACAGCGCGGGATACGCCTGCCCAGGGTCCAGCCCGTAGCCGGCGGTGATGCTGTCGCCAAGGATCAGTATGCGCTTTTTTCCGGCGTTTGCATTCCCCGCGTCTTGGGCGAATAGTGCGCCGCCTGTCAAAAGCACGAGGCCTAACTTCAGTAAATTTCGCATGCCCGCCAACCTAGAACCATCGCCGGAAGCTGTCAAACGACCCATCCTCGAAATCATCGGGTTGAAAAAAACCCACCGCACCGCCAGCCATGAACTGACGGTGCTCCACAGCGTGAACCTGAGCCTCCTGGCGGGCGACACCTGCGCGATCATCGGCCCGTCCGGCAGCGGAAAAACCACCCTGCTAGGTCTCTGCGCCGGACTGGACGACGCGACGGACGGCTCGGTAAAACTCGACGGCCAGGCGCTCGAATCCCTCAGCCAGGACCAGCGCGCCGCTCTTCGAAATAGGCTGGTGGGCTTCGTTTTCCAGAGTTTCCAACTCATCCCCACGCTCACCGCCATCGAAAACGTGCTCGTCCCGCTCGAACTTCGCGGCGAGACCCGCCGGGAAAAGGACGCCGCCGAGCTACTCGCACAAGTCGGCCTAGGCGACCGCCTCGACCACTATCCGCTCCAGCTCTCCGGCGGCGAGCAGCAGCGCGTCGCCCTCGCCCGGGCCTTCATCCACCGCCCGAAAATCCTCTTCGCCGACGAGCCGACCGGCAACCTCGACGCCGAGACCAGCGGCCCGATCGTGGAAATGCTCTTCCGCCTCAACCGCGAGGCCGGCACCGCGCTGGTGCTCGTCACCCACGATCCCGCCCTCGCCGCCAAGGCCCGGCGGGTCGTGAAAATGAGCGGGGGAACCATCATCGCGGAGGAGGAGCGTCCTTCCGTTTCTCCAACCGCTTCACTTGCTCGATAGCAAGGCGTAGACGCCGACGGCGATGGGGTTGGCTTTGGGACCACGGCGGATTTTTGCACGGGGTCAGTTGCGGCGGGCGGTGATGGTGGCGAAGGCGAGGCGGTAGTTGAACGGGTTCATGGCGTCGTGGCCGTCCTTGAAGGTCGATTGCCAGAGGTTTTTACGATGGCGTCTCCAATGGCAGAAAATACCCACGGCACTGCGGCGAAGGACGCCTAACACAAGGATGGCATTGCGGTTGCGCACGCGGCTGGCATCTCCGCCGCCTTGATTGGGATGGATTTGTATCGGCCTTGGAATACATGACTTCGCCTCAACCGCCGCCGGTTCCAGCCCTGACTGAAACTCCCAAGAAGCAGTTTCATCCCCACGGGCTATCAAGTGGTAAACCGCCCCCGGATGCTGGTATCGAATCACGCGAGGCATAGCTGATGAAGAATAGAATGCTCACTTTGGACAAGTAATTTGTTGAAATGCGTTACCTGACCCTATTTACGCTATTTTCCGACCTTCAGCGCCATGCAAGCAGTCTGCCTACCTACCAATCGAGTCGTATCCATGCCAAGCACGGTGTGTTTAGCTTACGCGCTGGGAGATCCCAGCCCGCAGCAGCCCGTTCAACGAGCAACGCTGCGAACACAAAACGCATACCATTTTTCTGAGGCTTCGAAGCTCCGTTAAGAGCACGTCAAACGTCGCTCCGGGCTTGTTCAACTAAGGGCATAGACGAA
>JANPAU010000095.1:0-5370 GCA_031430055.1 Akkermansiaceae bacterium
GTCTTTTTATGGCCGCCGTGCTGAGTTGGCCCAGTTGCGGGCGATTCTCGACCGGAAGCGCTGATTTTTCCTGCAAATCTTAGGCTGGCGCCGGATCGGCAAGAGGACGCTGATCTAATAGGCCTCGGGCGAAGCTTTGGCTTGCATGCGACCGTAACCGTTGCCATGGAGAGGCACTCTCACGATGCGACGCTTCTTGAACACAAAATGACCGACGAATCCCATACCCCCATCATCATCGGTACTCGCGGCAGTGAGCTGGCGCTGGTGCAGGCCACTGCCACCGAGGCGGCACTGGCGGCGGCATTTCCAGACCGGGAAATCCTGCGCATGGTGATTAAAACCACGGGTGATCGGCGCACGGATGTATCACTTAGCGAGGTGGCGAAATCTGAGGGAACTTTCGACAAGGGCGTCTTTATCAAAGAAATCGAGGAGGCGCTCGATGCCGGCAGCATCGACATCGCGGTACACAGCCTCAAGGACTTACCAACTACCTTGGGCATGCGTTTCGCGCTCGCGGCGGTGCTAGAACGCGCCCCAGTCCGCGATGTGCTGGTGATGCGTGAACCCGGCGGTCTAGCGGCGTTACCGGTGGGGGCGCGAGTCGGCACGGGTAGCGTCCGGCGGGAAAAACAAATCGAGTGGATGCGGCCGGATGTAATCGTCTCGGACCTCCGTGGCAATGTGCCGACTCGCCTACGAAAGCTGGCCGAAGATGGAATTTACGATGCCATTTTACTCGCCGAAGCTGGGTTGGTCAGACTCGGTTACATCACGGAATGCGATGCGGATGAGGAAATCGCCGGGATTCCGGGGCTGTTTGTGACCCGCCTCGACGAAAGCGAATTTTTCCCTGCCGCAGGCCAAGGAGCAATCGGCTTAGAAGTCCGGGCAAGCGATGGCGCAAGCCGCGTTTTTGCAGAAAGCATCGGCCACCGCGAATCGTGGTTGCGAATCACCGCCGAGCGGGAGTTCCTTCGATTGCTCGACGGCGGATGCCACACACCAGTCGGGGTCTACTCCTCGATCAGCGGCATCGAAATTTCTCTCAAAGCCCGCGTCTTCCCCAATGAAGGCGGTCTGCCAAAATCTGGCGAAGCGCACGGCACCGATCCCATCACCCTCGCACTCGAACTTTTCAACTCCCTCTCATGAGCAAATCCGGAACCTGTTATCTCGTCGGCGCCGGCCCCGGCGATCTCGGCCTCGTCACACTGCGTGCCAAGGAATGCATCGAACTCGCAGACGTGCTGGTTTACGACGCACTCAGCAGCTCGGAGCTACTAAACTGGACCAAAGCGGGTTGTGAGAAAATTTACGTAGGAAAGAGAGCCAAGTTCCACTCGGTGCCCCAAGACCAAATCAACGACCTCATCGTCGAGAAAACCAAAGCTGGCCTCAACGTCGTCCGCCTCAAGGGGGGCGATCCGATGATTTTCGGCCGCGGTGGAGAAGAAGCCGCAGAACTCGCCGCTGCCGGTGTGAACTTCGAGATCGTGCC
The DNA here is from genome assembly GCA_031430055.1 of Akkermansiaceae bacterium. GTDB lineage: Bacteria > Verrucomicrobiota > Verrucomicrobiia > Verrucomicrobiales > Akkermansiaceae > Luteolibacter. The sequence goes on from JANPAU010000095.1 coordinate 1,505, forward strand.
CGGCATCAGCTCGGCCATCGCCGGTCCAGCCTACGCCGGAATCCCGGTCACCCACCGCGATCACAACACACAGCTCACCATTTTCACCGGCCACGAGGATCCCACCAAGGGCTTCAGCTCGGTGGACTACGCCCAGCTCGCCAAGGCACCGGGCACCAAGGTTTTCCTCATGGGGGTCGCTCGCTTGAAGGAAATCACGGGGGCCTTCATTGAAAACGGCGCTGCCCCTAACACGCCGATCGCTCTCACTCGTTGGGCAACAACAGGCTCGCAGAAAACCATCGTTGGCACGCTCGCTAACATCGGCGACATCGCCGAGCAGGAAAATTTCACCTCCCCCGCCGTCGCAGTGATCGGCGATGTGGTGAACGAGCGGAAGAAGATCAATTGGTTTGAAAAGCGACCCTTGTTTGGCAAGCGCATCGTCGTCACCCGCACTCGCGAACAGGCGGGTGAACTCAGCAAAGCTCTTCGCGACCTCGGCGCGGATGTCATCGAACTCCCGACGATCCGCATCGAAGGCCCGCCGGACCGGCAGGAATTCGCCGAACTCGTCACTCACGCCCACGAATACGATTGGCTGGTCTTCACCAGTCCTAACGGAGTGGAGCGATTCTTCGACGCCTTTTTCGCCTCTTACGCCGATGCCCGGAGCTTGGGGAATCCACGGATCGCCGCCATCGGCGAGGGCACCGCGAAGAAGATCCGCGAGTATCGCTTTGCCGTGGATTTGATCCCCGAGCGCTTCGTGGCAGAAGGACTCATCGACGCTTTCAAGAAAGAAGACATCGAAAATCTAACGATGCTGTGGGTGAAAGCCTACGAAACACGCGATGTGGTTGGAGAGGGCCTCACCGCATTGGGGGCGATCGTCGACAATTGCGTAGCCTACCGCACCGTTGCGGAGACGGAAGACCCCACCGGAGCCCGCGCCCGCCTCCAAGAAGAAGGCGCGGATCTCATCACGTTTACCTCCAGTTCCACGGCCGAACACTTTTTAGCTCTCGGCCTGGATTGGCCGGAAGGCTGTGCCGCTGCCAGCATTGGCCCGGTCACCAGCGATACGCTCAGGAAACAGGGCATGAAACCGACTTTCGAGGCGGCCAAACACGATATTCCCGGACTCACTGCGGCGATTGTGAAGTATTTCAAAGCGAAATCCTGAGATCGATTTCACCGCAGGCAGCCAATCGGTCTGCAATTTACTTCGGATCACCGAAATACCCGGAAACACTCCATCTGGTGTCTCCTTGGTATTTTACATACCGTATCTAGTGTGAATCTCACTTGATTGATTGCAGATGCGGGAGGCTGGATTAGATTTCTTCCAGCCCAGTTCCCTCTCGGGCTTCACCCTTAACCACACTCCTATCTGAATGTATCTCAAAACTCTCGAAATCCACGGCTTCAAGTCGTTTGCGGATAAAACCGTCTTCGAATTCGCCAAAGGCGTGACCGGCATCGTCGGCCCGAACGGCTGCGGCAAGTCCAACGTGGTCGACGCGATCCGCTGGGTACTCGGCGAAACCTCCGCCAAAGCCCTCCGCGGTGGCGAAATGGCAGACGTCATTTTCAACGGCACCGAAAAGCGCAAACCCCTCGGCATGGCAGAAGTCACGCTGACGATGGCCGATTGCGAAGGCCCGCTGAAGGTGGATTTCAATGAAGTCGCCCTCACCCGCCGGGTGTTCCGCGACGGGCGCTCGGAATACCGGATCAACGGCACGCTTTGCCGCCTCAAGGACATTCACGACCTGCTGATGGACACCGGCATCGGCCGCACCGCCTACTCGATCATGGCGCAGGGGCAGATCGACCAGATCCTTTCCTCCAAGCCGGAAGAACGCCGCGCGGTGTTCGAGGAAGCCGCTGGCATCACGAAATTCAAGCGCGAGAAGAAGGAAGCGTTGAGGAAGCTCGAGTTCACCGAGGCCAACTTGCTCCGCGTGTCTGACGTGTTAGCGGAACAGGAACGGCGGATGAACTCCCTCCGCCGCCAAGTCGCCAAGGCCCGCCGCTATCAGGCACTGGCCGCCGACACCCGCGTGCTCGACAGCCATCTCGGGCACAAAAAATTTGTCGAGCTCACCGCTGAGCGCGATGAGCTGATCGTCTCCATCCGCGGCCTCGAAGTTCGCGATACCGAACTGGAAATGCAACTTCCCGCCAAGGAAGAAGCCGTCACCGAAGCACGCACTGCCGCTCGTATCTTCGAGGGCGAACTCGCCGAACTCCGCCAGCGCCTCAATGAGCACCGCAATGCGCTCAACTCCGCCGCAGGCCGCATTTCCTTCAATGACGAGCGCAAGGCCGAGCTGGAATCCCGCATCCGCCAGAACCACGAGGACATCGCGGAAACCCGCGAAAAACTCGCCAAGCAAGAGTTCGACTTCATCGCCGCGAATGAGTCGCTTGACCAACTCAGCCGCATCATCGCCGAGAAGGAAATCCAACTCGCCGACCAAGAGACTCGCACCAAGGGAACTCGCGAAGAGCGTGAAACGATCGAAACTTCCCTCCGCGAAACCCGGGGCGAGGCGAACCGCACGCAGCAAATCATCGCCTCCATGCAGGCGAAAATCGAAAGCGCCCTCGCCCAGTTAGAGGGTAACCGCGAACGCTCGCGCCAGCTTGGCGATGAAGAACAACGCCTCACGTTAGAACTCGAAGAATTCCGTGCCGAGCAAGCCCGCATCGCCAGCGAGGTCGAAGCCACCGGCTCGATGCTTGGGGAACTCACCGAAGCATTCCAATTCGCCGAGCGCACCTATCAACACACTCGTGGCGATCTCGACGCGGCCCGGGTTGCATCCATCGAGTCAAACAAGGTGCTCGCCCAACGCTCCGCGCGTTTCGACGCCGTCCGCCAGCTCGTGGAAAGCGGCGAAGGTTTCGAAAAAGGCACCCAGAACGTGCTCAAAGGCCTCGGCCAACCCGAATTATTCAAGCCAGGCGTCCATGGTGTGCTCGCCTCATTTATCGAAGCCGATAACACTTGTGCCCGCGCCATCGAGGCCGCGCTTGGAAGCCATTTGCAAGCCGTGCTGGTCCAAGACCAAGCAATGGCGGAGGCCGTCATCACCCGGCTCACCGAAAAGCAGTTAGGCGTCGCCGCCGTGCTGCCCGAGTCGTTCATCGGCCATTCCGCCGGCACCCAGATGGAAGCGCTGCCGGAAGGTGCCACCGCTTGGGCACTCGACCGGGTGAAGTCGGATAGCCGGATTTCCACCGTCATCGAAAAGCTGTTGGAAAAGGTTCTCATCGTCCCGAACCTTGCGACCGCGCTGCGCCTGCGGGCTTCTCAATCAGGCGTCACTTTCGTCACACTCGCCGGGGTGATTCTATCCGGTGAAGGGATGCTGCGCGGCGGCACCGGAGCGGAATGCAGCACCTCGGTGCTCGAACTGCAAAACGAAGTCCGCACACTCGCCGCTGAAGTCGCCGAGCTCACCACGGCTGACGAAGCAGCCCGCACCCGAGTGATCGATCTCGAAGCCCGCCTCGAACAACTTCGCGAAGAAGTCGAAGTTTCCCGCGAGCGGCTCCAACGCCAGAAAGTCGATCTCTCAACCCTGCAAGGCCAGCTCAGCCTCGCCACCCGCGAGGTCGAGAATTTCGAAACCAAACTCGAAAACGTCAAATGGGAGCGTGGCGAACTTGAAAACCGCGAGCGCGCCGCCGCCGAAAGCCGCGAGCACATGGAAGAAGAACTCGCCGGTGCCCGCGATCGCCTCGAAGCCCTTGAAAACGAGTCGCGCCGCCTGCAGTCCGAGTCGGATTCCGTGGTCCGCCGCGAGCAGGACATCGTCGAGTCCCTCAACGAACTCCGCACCGAGCTCGCCGTCGAGCGCCGCGCCCGACAATCC
>JANPAU010000096.1:0-5155 GCA_031430055.1 Akkermansiaceae bacterium
TTAGAGTCTGCATTTGTTTGTTTTGAGCGGCTTTTTAAAGAGGCCAACCGATCAACCTCTACGTGCAACCAGCGCGTCAAACATCCCGTCGAAACCAGAACGCCCCCGTCACTTGTGACGTCGGCAAGATGCACAAGATACTGCCCGAATCAATGAGAATCTAGAATTTCATCCGCAGGAGGCAGTCCCTCGATTGTGGAAAACAGCAGAGGTTCCCTGATGTGGGGGCGCAGCGGAGTGATGACCCCATTGTCCAAGCGGTAAATCCAACTGTGGATGGAAATCTCCTGACCACGCTCCCAAGCGTCTTCTAAAATGGTCGTGCGGGCGACGTGGCGGGCTTGAGCGAGCACATTGAGTTCACACAAGCGATCCACAGCGGCCTCCGGTTCCAAGGCATCGAGTTCTTTACGATGGACGCGGCTGAGTGAGCGAATGCCCGCCAGCCAGTTGTCGATCATCCCGTGCCGGAAATTTTCCAAAGCGGCCTTCACCCCGCCGCAGCCGTAGTGGCCGCAGACGATGATGTGTTTTACCTTAAGCACATCCACCGCGTATTGAATGACGGCGAGCACGTTGAAGTCCGTCTCTGCGACGATGTTCGCCACGTTGCGATGGACGAAAATTTCCCCGGGGGCCAGGCCGGTGATCTGGTTGGCTGGCACGCGGCTGTCCGAGCAGCCGATCCATAAATACTCGGGATGTTGCTGGTTCGCGAGGTTTCGGAAAAAATTCGGATCGTTCGCATGGATCGAGTTGGCCCAGACTTTGTTGTTGTCCAGAAGATGAATGAGTGAATGCATCGTGGCGGCGAGTGAAGCGGGAATATCCGGGATCGTCTATCGCCAGTTTTTTCATGCAATCCATATCGACTCCAATCCTTGCCCGACCATCTTGAGAAAATGCCTGGCCGTGAAATAAAATGGAACTACCCGCAGGAGCTACCAGTGGTCGAGCATCGCGAGGAAATCCTTGCCGCCATTCGGGCGCACCCCGTGGTCGTGGTCGTCAGTGAAACAGGCTCGGGGAAAACGACCCAACTCCCGAAAATGGTCGCCGAGGCGCTCGGCGTGGACGGCGGGCGGATCGGCTGCACCCAGCCTAGGCGGATCGCGGCAGCAAGTGTGTCGAAGCGAGTTGCGGAGGAACTGCAAGTCCCGCTCGGCGACTACGTGGGGTATCAGGTGCGCTTCGAGGATCGGACTTCGCGCGAGACGCGCATCAAGTTCATGACTGACGGCATCCTGCTGGCGGAAACTCAGGGTGATCGCGATCTCAAACAATACGAGGCGCTGATCCTCGACGAAGCGCACGAACGCTCGCTCAATATTGATTTCCTGCTAGGCTACGTGAAGCGCCTGCTAGAGCGCCGCAAGGATCTGAAGTTAGTGATTTCCTCCGCTACCCTCGATGCTGGGGCCTTCGCTGAATTTTTCTCGTTCAATGGCGTGCCTGCGCCGGTTATCGTCGCTCCTGGCAGGATGTTTCCCGTCGCGGAATTTTTCCTGCCACCCTTCGACGACGAAGATCTTGCTCAACACGTCGCCCGTGGCGTGGACTACCTCGGCGACGTAGAGCCAACTGGCGATGTGCTGATTTTCCTCCCCGGCGAGCGTGAGATCCGCGAATGCGCCGATGTGCTGGAGGGGCGCAACTACCGCAGCACGGAAGTCCTGCCGCTCTTCGCCCGGCTCGGCCTCGGCGACCAGCAGCGTGTCTTCAATCCGGGAAACAAGCGTCGCCTCATCCTTGCCACCAACGTCGCCGAGACTTCCCTAACGATTCCTCGGATCGCCTGCGTGATCGACACCGGCATCGCCCGCGTCAGCCGCTGGAACCCAGGAAAAGGCGTGCAGCGCTTGCAAATCGAGCCAGTCAGCCAAGCCAGTGCCCGCCAGCGAAAAGGCCGTTGCGGGCGGGTGCGCGACGGTGTCTGCGTCCGACTTTACGAGGAAGTGGATCTCACTGAACGCCCGGAATTCACCGACCCGGAAATTCGTCGCAGTTCTCTAGCAGGCGTGATTCTGCGAATGAAAGCGCTGGGCTTGCCGGAGATCGACGAGTTTCCATTCCTTGACCCACCTGCGCCTAAAGCTGTCGCGGAGGGCTATCGAACGCTGCGTGAAGTGGGTGCTTTGGATCGGGAGAAAAATCTCACCGACTACGGTCGCCAGATCGCACGCTTGCCAGTCGATCCACGGCTCGGGCGAATGCTCATCGAAGCTCGCAAGGAACACTGCCTAGCAGAAGTCTTACCAATCGTCGCCGCCTTGGAGTCCAGCGATCCCCGCGAGCGACCTGCGGAAAAAACCCGCGAGGCCGATGCCGCCCATGCGCGGTGGAAGGATGGGGAAAGCGATTTCATCTCATTGATTCGTCTCTGGCAGGATCTCGCTCGTTTCAGAGACGGCAAGGGCCGTTGGCAACGCAATGCCTTGCGGAAATACTGCGGCCCAGCGTTTCTCAACGCACGCCGCGTCATGGAGTGGGCCAACGTGCGCGACGAACTCGCGGACTTGCTAGAACGCGAGTGGAAGATCAAACTCGGTGAAATCGGTGGAAATCTATCCGGAGCTGCCGCTTACGCCACCATCCACAAGGCACTGCTCGCAGGCGTGCCCCGGCAGTTCGGAGTGTGGGACCGGGATACGAAATCCTACCGCAGCGCGAACGGTGGATTTTTCGCGGTGTTTCCCGGATCAGGTTTATTTGCCCTGCCGAAGCGCTTCGAGTGGGTGATGGGCATGGAGCTGGTAGAGACTTCACGCCTGTGGGCACGTCGAGTGGCGAGAATCGATCCGGCGTGGGTCGAGCAAGTCGCTCCTCACTTGTGCAAGAGCAAGTATGGCGAGGCACATTGGGATGAAAATCAGGGCGCGGTCTATGGCAAGGAAACGGTCATCTGCGGCGGACTCCCAGTCGTCGCCGGACGTCGGATTCACTACGGGCGTGTCGATCCCAAGGCGGCACGCGGCATCTTTCTGCGAGAAGGCATCATTGGTAACGGCTTGCGCAAGCGTTGCAAGTTCATCGACCACGTCGGTGAGATGCGGGCGGAAATCGAGGCGATCGAGCAAAAGCTCCGGCGTCCGGGGGGGCTGTGGAGTGACGATGCTGTGCTTTATTTCTACGAGCAACGCATCCCCGAGCCACTGAATACGGCAGCCGCATTTCACAAGTGGCTGGAGACTCACGAGGAGACCTTGATGCTTAGCCTCGGCGATGTTGTGGATGAAGATCTAGCAGACCTCGGGCTGGCTGGATTTCCGGACAGTCTTCGCCATGCCGGAGTCGAGTATTCTTACTACTATCACGCCAAGGCAGGCGAGCGTGACGATGGAGTGACGCTGGGTGTCCACGTCGATCAGTTACCCGGACTTCCCGAGTGGCTGCCGGCTTGGGGCGTGGATGGAAACCTGTGTGAACGGGCAGAAATTCTACTGCGCTCTCTGCCCAAGGACTACCGCCGTGCCTGCCAACCGATCGGTCCAGTGGCGGCGGGATTTGCGGATTTATGGATGTTCGCCCCAAAGGATCGTCCGATTTTCCAAGCTCTTTCGGAATACGCCAAGGAGCGCACTGGTGCTTACGTGCCAGTGACGGAATACGACTCTAGCAAGCTCCCGCCCGAACTTGTGACGAAGATCTGGGTCTGTGATGACGATGCCGAAGAACTCGCGATGGGTGAAGACGTGGCAGTTCTCAAGCTCCAGTTAGCCGACCGCATGAGGGTTCGTTTCGAAGCTGCCGCAAATGCCGATGTCGAGCGCAAGGGCATTAGTTCTTGGGACGGCGAGAGCCTGCCCGTACGAGTCGAGACGCCCGGCGGACCTGCCTTCCCGGCCTTGGTGGATGAAGGAACGTCGGTAGGAGTCCGCGCCTTCACCTGCGCGGCCGAGGCTACAGAATCTCACCGTGGCGGTGGCGCACGATTGTTGTGGTTGGCCCATGCGGAGCAAGTGAACTACCTGAGGAAAAAATTTCCGCTAGGGCTGATGTCAAAGGTCGAAATGCCTCGGCTAGGAGTCGGTGGAACCTCACTGGAAACACTCATCTTGTTAGCGGCAGAAGGTGCCGCTGGTGGTGTCTTTCCGCGCTCGCCAGATGAATTCCGGGGCACCACCGAAAAGGCGAGGGGAAACTGGTATGAAGCCGCCGCCGTGATCGGAAAGGCGGTCGATGAGATTTTCCAAATCCTGCCGGAGATCCAAAAGTGGATTGTCACGAATCGCCAAGACCGCAATCTCGGAGAAATCGCGGAGGATCTTGAAGAGCAACTCGCTTGGTTGTTCCGCAAGGATTTCGCGTGGCGTGCAGGCTTCGCAGGATTTCGCGATTATCCTCGCCGCCTGCGTGCGATGCGCTCCCGGATTGCTCGGATTTCCTCACTGCCCATCGTCAAGGATCTGGAGAAAATGCAGCGTCTCCGCCGCCTCTGGCAACCGTGGTTTCAGCGCTGGACCGGCCATCCCGAAGACTCGCGCTCGTGGCCGCACGGCTGGGCGTTGGAGGAATACCGCATCTCGCTCTTCGCCCCGGACATCCCGTTACAGGGCAGGGTTTCGGAGAAGCGGATCGAAGAGATGATTTTCGGCTGACGTCGTTATACTTGTCGTCTTCCCAGGATAGAGATGGGATAAGTCGCTGTGGTTGTGAAATGGGCTAAAATTTCATCAAAATGATTCAAAATAATACTTTAATTGATGTAAATTGAAGCTATTTGTGGGCATGAGAATTACAGTGGATATCGAAGATGACGTCCTGGCCGAGTTGCTGAAGATCACTGGGGACAAGAATAAGAGTCCAGCGGTGGCGCGGGCGGTCACTGAGTTTGTGCGTCGCAAACAGGCGCGGGAGTTTGGCAAGATGATCCGGGAAGGTGTCTTCGACTACCCAGCCCCGGCGGCAGATGCGGCTGGTTTTGATTCGGCCAATCCGGTTCCACCCCTCTACCAAGACTGAGTCACCATGGTACTTGTGGATTCATCTGCTTGGATTGAGAGCCTCCGTCGGAATGGCGACATGAGGGTGAAACTTGCCGTGGAAGGACTGCTCGAAGCTTATGAGGCGCAGTGGTGTTCACCGATCCGTCTGGAAGTCCTTGGCGGTGCGCGTTTGGAGGAACGCGCACTTCTCGGGAAGCGCTTTGCGGTCG
>JANPAU010000097.1:0-4658 GCA_031430055.1 Akkermansiaceae bacterium
CGATGGTCGCGCAAACTTAGCTATTTCAGAGGGCAGTAATTCTCACGCGACTTTCTAGCAACAGGGTGCCTATCCGTCCTTTGTAACGTGTGGCCAGTACGCGACGGCCCGGATTTCGCCTCATTATTCTATGAATACTGGCAGGAAGACGGGGAAACGTTAGGAGTCACCATTATGCGTGCAGCTCGATCTATCCGCGCGCTCTATCCTCATCCGCTGGACTGGGCGGTGCTCTGCCTGTACGGCTTGAGCAATGTTCGCTTTGCGCCTTCGGCTTCTCGCCAGACGCTCTGAGCGCTATACTCGCCGTAGTTATCAGTAACCCTCCTCATGGAGCACCCACTTTCCGGGTTGTGGCCCGATAAGGAACAAGAAAATAGAGAGATAGACAACCAAATTGACCAGGCAGAAACAATAGTGGTCAGCCCTGCTGATGCGGAGTACGAGCAGGAGAAGCAAAAACGGGAGCGAGGCATCTGGCGTATGGAGGAGTCCAACCGCTATTTGGTAGATTCTATGATGGGTTGGCTGGAATCGCCCGACAGTGATCCCGCATTGGAAAAACGAATCGCGCAGGATACGGACTTGATGCAGGCCATACAATCGATGGGCGATACGTTGGTTCACTTGAGGCTGATTTCCCGCGAGCAACGCGACCGTAAATTGGGTAGACTTACGGACACAGCATCTCATTAATATCGGGTACAAGTTTCGTAAGGGAGGGAGTGCTACCGAATGGTGACAGTGTGTTTAGTAGGATTTTCCCAATGGGACGAAAAAGACATCCGAGAGTGGATTGGTGCTGAAGTGACGCTGGCTCCAGTAGCGTTTGTGGATCTGCCGCGCCCATTGCTATCATTCCAACAGCACTTTTGGCTGGTGCATCCACACAAGGTAAGCGCTTTTCAGCAGGCCCTCTTCGCCGTCTATGAGGAGGACGAGGCATTACCCCACGCCTGTGTGTATATTCCCCGAAGCTTCTCCACGCTCCCGGCCGACGACTGGTTCGACGCTTTCGAGGCTCAAATTGTGTATGATTCCCCTTCCGATCTAGCGATACTCACATCAATGATCCGCTCTTTCCCTGACCAAGCGAAAGAGCGCTCAGGTGCGGCAACGATAGATGCAAAAGCACTCTGGGGAGCGATCCAGACGCCGACAGCTGAAGAGATAGCGCTCTGGCTAGAGGATCGGGGGCAGGAAGCTGCAACCGTGGCCACACGCCTTCGCTCTTCGTCGCTAGGAAGGGAGACAGCCCGTGAGATGCGACGTACTTGGGAAGCGGAGGGATGGATAACAGTAGCACAGGCCACCGCGAAGCTTCGGGAACTGGAGGTAATGGACAAGGAAGAGCGGTTACCAGCACACTCCATCTGGCGTATAGCATGGCTCCGATGGGAAGCTTACAGGAACGGACGGCGGCGGCGTTGAGCGTTCTTTTTGGGGAGGTACTCTCCGGCGGGTTGACACCGCAACTAGCCCTCCGCGATGCGCTCGCCTCAGACCCGTCTAGCTCACCGACGCATGCAACACTTGCGGCGGTGCTCGCCGGGGGAGAACCGCTGAGCTTTCGGAATTCCGATGGTTTTTTGCATCTACTATTGGATGGAGACGTTCTCATTGTTAGAGCCGGGACAAGAATCACGCAGCCCTTCTCCCGGTTTATCCTAGAGTTCCGTCGCGAAAACGAACTCTTAAATTCCGAGATTTCTCAAGAAGGGGCGATCCGCTTGGACGTTGGTAGTCTCCAAACACTACTTCTGGCAGCGGATGAGGTGCGAATTTTGGCATGAGCGATGTAATGACCTCCTGGGCCTACCTCACACCGGAACAGCGTTCAGACCGATTGCGGATTGTTGAGCAGTGTCTCACGCGCTCAGAATCACGTCCGACCCCCGAATTTTATCAGGCGACCCTTGACTTATTGGTGGATACCCTGACTCAGGAAGCTTACTCTCTCCGTCTGGAGCTGCAACAACAAGCCCTTAGCAACAGCAACTCTCCCTTGTCAGAACGCAAACGAGAAAGCGAAAATATGGCCCTTACTACGGTTGCCGGAGCTGCCGCCGTGAAGTTCCGCATGGCCTTCGTGCCGGTCGTTCAACAACAACGAAACGAACTACACAAACAGGCGATAATCGAAGTGTACCAATGGTGGCAAAATAGAAGACAGGAACGATTGCATGGGGACGCAAACAGACTCTTACGCCACTCTGCCTCCTCGTTTTCAGCTAACAGCGATCGGGATTTCGCAGGCAGATCGGCCAGCAGAATCGCCTCTTATCTGACCTTCAGACGGATCAAGGAAATCGCGGATGCCGCCCGAGAAATACCGCCTACCGAAGTACCAGAGTGGTGGACCGTTACCGCTGTGCGGTCGGTCAGGCGCATATTGGTTCCTAAATTATTAGGAGGAAAGCATCTAAGACGGAGTCCTTTGGATACGCGCCAGCAGTATGCCTATGCACATCGGTCAATCAGTAAATTACTGGATGCCGCAAAGAGTTTCACATTTGATAATATTGAAAAAGCACATGTCTACTTCGCAAATGCTTTAGTCAGTAAGTTTTCTGAGATGAATGAGAACTATTCTCATGATATCTATCCAGGTAGTGGACAGTCTAATAGTTCTGAACCACCATCAATATTCTCCGCATCAGCTTTAGAGGCTGGAAATGTGGCTTCCCACGAGTCAAACCCCGAATACCAAGTCATTAAAGAGGAAGAAGGCGGAGATTTTCCGTTTACGCTTCGTGAACGTATCTGGAATACCTTATGCGAGCACCTTGAAACTAGGAATGCGCTGAAGTTTTGGGTACTCTTGGCACTTCGTGCCCATGCCCGAGAATACAAGGAAATCGCCCAACTCGTGCGACAGCCACGTTGCAAGATCCTGACTCCCGATGATCTTCCGCCTTGGATGGGTGACAGCAACCCCGACCAAGCCTTTGCCGACATTCATGCCTTGTTTGAGAAAATGGATACTGGCTCCAAAGACAGCGAAAGTAGCGATAAATTACCGGGTGCGCTTAGGGTCTTCTGGCATCGCAGCTGCAGCGTTCTGCGAGACAAAAACGCTGATGTAGAGCAATTAAACATCTAACATTTCTCTACCCACAAACCTCCTTGTAACACGCCCTCCTTATATTATTTGGAAGGCACACCATCCGGTCGCGTCCTCCAGGATCCATCGCTCCCAGAAAATGCTACTTTCTGGAGTTACATCTGCGCGAACATGAGTTCTCGCTAAAAAAGCGATGAGGACTCCTGATCACAAGAGTCATGGAGTCCACAGCAACCGTTTCCGGTAACGCGAAGCGAAAACTACCTTACGTTGCAAACCAACTTTAGAAGGAGGAAACTTAACACTCTTCATCGTCAATTCCACAGCTAAGCACTGACCATCGGTGCAAAGACCAGGTAAGCACTACCCCGGCGACAGTCTGTCGCCGGGGTAGTGTTTTCCCGGTGTTCGTTACCCGGTCAGGTGACTTGGATGTCCGCAAACTACACAGATTTAATGGAGTAAGAATGAAAACGAACAACACCGGTCCACGTTTCACAGGTGGTCTTGCTAGGCCCATCCAGGCAGTTGAGCAGCACCTCGTTAGTTCCTCAGGCGTCGCTACAGAGCGGCAGCGAAGCGAAGCACCCTCGGCAGAAGGGGCTATAGTTCCTGCAAGGCTTTCCGCCATACCCGTTCCTGTCGTCGCCAAGAGCTTTGCTCAGCTGGCTATCTTCGTCGGAGATGGGACAGGAAGCATGCAGTTCCTTGCGCCTAGCGGACGCCCTAAGTGGGTAGAGGTGGCAGAAGGAGTCAGGGAGACAATATCTCGTCTGAACACCTCACGCCAGCGAGAAAATTTCAAATGCGCATATGTCACGTTTGATGAGCGAGGACTTGTCCGCATGCCTCCCACTCCGGTGAAGGAGGTAGACCTAACTCAGGACTTCAATCCTACCATTGACCTGAATGGGGGGACTTTTCTCGGTGCCGGAATGAATGAGGCTTTCCCTTTGGCCAAGCAGTCTCTTGCAGAAAATCTCGATTTACCTGCAAGCGTGGTCATAGTGGTGCTGTCAGATGGGAGGGATCGTGAAGGCACCGGGGAAGGTCCGGAGGAGTCGATCCGGATCGCAGACGCGATTAAACGCAATCCGCGCATCACCATCTGCACCTGTTATTTTGCGACCGATGGGCTGATTGATCCGGAAGCAGAGGAAACGCTGCGTCGGATCGCCTCGGATCCCGTTCGGGGCTATCGGACAGTGACCGATGCGGCCACGATCCGCGAATTCTTCCTCGCCTCCGTCAGCGCAGGGAGAATCCCCTAACCAACTCAGCCGGGCACCTTGAGGTGCCCGGCTTTTTCTTTATCTTTTTTTCGGAGGAAATATGACACGACCGACTAGAAAACCACGTTCAAATCGGGAGCAAAACTCGCGCTCTCGAGTCATTCCCGGCATTACTTGCATCGCCTCAAACACTTACAAGGCATCCCCGGATTTGAATGAAGATGCAGGAGCCGTCGTCGCACCGCATTCTCTCGCGGTTTGCGATGGCATTGGGAGCCATCGTAAGGCTCGCCAAGCCGCCCAACACGTTATCAGCGAAACCATTCGTTTTTTGGCTCAACCCGGCGCGGCGGAGAGGTTGC
>JANPAU010000098.1:0-15868 GCA_031430055.1 Akkermansiaceae bacterium
AAGCTAGATTCATCCGCCGAGATCCCCGACAGCTTCGAGGAGTTCTGGGAGAAAGAACGCGTCGCCGCCTTCGACAAGCTGGTGAAGGAAGAACAGCTCGACGCCGACAAGCTGAAGAAAGTGATCGACCGTTACGTCTACACCGGCCAGGAGCCACTGCCGGACCCGGACATCGTGGATCTGATCCAAAAGCCACTGGGCATCCTTGAACGCGGTCCGACGAGGAAGCGGGTGTTGGAAAAGGTGGTGGACTTCGTGGCGACGTTTATCCGAGGAATTGCGGCGTGATGGACTGTTTTTCATGGCAGTCTTGATTTCCAGGTTGGTGTCTCTCTATTCGCCTAAGACCTCAAAGTCAGATCAAGATTGATGAAAGTTTTCTATACTCTATTCACCGCGCTGGCGCTGGCCAGTTGTACCCAGCTTGCAACCGTCAAGGAGGTCAAGCCGGAGCGCGTTGGATTCCAGACGAAAGCCAGTGCCCCTCTCGATACGCTTGACCGATCTATCACGGCCGCAGAATTCGCCTTGCGAAAGCTCGAAAAAAATCCTGCGAACCTCGTCGCGCAAGCCGACTACAATTTTGCCGTTTCACGAATCATCGGCACTTTGCGCGATGCCAGTCTTAAACCATGGAAAACACCGATCTGCATTGGCTTGCGCACGCTTGTCTGGAAGCGTGATCCGCGCCCGGAATGGAACCCAGACAAGTTTGATTTCATTCCGACAGATCAACTGGAAATCCAAGGGAAGTATGTGAACGATCGTGAAATCAAGTCGGGGCTTGGAGCATCCGTGGTTGCGAGGCGGGTGGCCAATCAAGCGCACGAACTTGCCGCAACTCCGTATTTTTACTACGCTGCCACTGCCATTGTCAGATTTGACGGCAGTCGCTGTGAAATCTCAATCGAGCAACCGTTGCAACACGAGACCGTCCAGGTTAGAAATTACACGTATCCCCTGGCTGCGGATTTCACGGCCCCGCTGGCGATGTTACTGGTGGAAATGAAGCCGAAGGAACTTGGCCTGTCGCGCTTGCTACGCCCTAACGAGTTCGCTGATACGACCCGCATTACTCGACTGCAGCCGTATGATCCGAATAAGACAGTCGTGCTCTTGGTGCATGGTTTGAATTCCTCACCTGCGACTTGGTTCCCGATGATCAATCATTTGCAGGCAGACAAGGAGGTTCGAGAAAACTATCAGTTTTGGCTGTTCAGCTATCCCAGTGGATTCCCTTATTCCTATTCTGCCTCAATCCTCCGACGGGAGTTGGATCAAGTGGAGAAGGAGTATCGGTTGAAGAAGAAAATGGTGATCATCGGTCACAGCATGGGCGGTTGCATCAGCCATCTGCTCATCACGGATAGTAAGATGAAAATTTGGGATCAGATGTTCACTGTGCCACCGGATAAAATGGAAGTGTCTCCGGATCACAAACATATTTTGGTGGAGTCGTCGATCTTTGCGCATCGCCCCGAGATCGGTCGTGTCATTTTCATCTCGACACCTCATCGTGGAAGCGAACTTGCGGATGATTGGATAGGCGGGCTCGCCAAATGCTTGGTGAAACTGCCCGCGACTCTTGTGAGCTTGGGCATCGAAGAAGCACGCTATGAGAAACAGAAACCCGGTACCAAGCACCTCGTTCGCTTTCCGGATAGTATCGATACACTCGCTCCCGACAACGACTTCGTAAAGGCGGTGAACTCTCTTTCCATGCGGTACGATGTTCCCTATCACACCATTGCCGGAGACCGTGGTCGTGGGGATAGTCCCAATTCCAGTGACGGCGTGGTGCCTTACTGGAGCAGCCACCAAAATCGGGCGAAGTCGGAATTGATCGTCCCCTCGCATCACGGTGCTCATCAGACGAAAGAAGCGATCGCCGAGGTGGAACGCATCCTCAAGGAGCACCAAGCTACGTTAAAGCACTGATGCATGAAAACTCCCTACGACGCAGTCAGGCTTGATCTTGTCGCTAATCCTGATTTGCGGCAATGTCTAACCGTTAAGTTTTTCAAATCCTCAAGCGTGGCATTATGAAATGGGTGAAGGGCGGATTCGTAGTGCTCACGATTTACGGACTTGTTGCGTATATTGGGATTCCTCAGATGGAGCGAATCAAGGTTCGCCATCATCCGGACTTGCAGGCGGGTGAACACCTCACTCAAACCGGCACCGGGATTCCCGGCGATCCACTCAATCTGGCCTTGATCGGCGGCGAAGCGGAAGTGGTCAAAGCCATGCTCGCAGCGGGGTGGCAACCCGCCACGGCCTTGAGTTTCGCAAGCAGCGTGCGCATCGCGGTAGATACTGTGATCGACAAGCCTGATCCAAATGCGCCCGTTAGCAGCCTCTATCTGTATGGTCGTAAGGAAGACCTCGCTTTTGAAAAATCGATCGGGAATAGCCCGAAAGAACGACATCATGTTAGGCTCTGGCTGTCACCAGAGACCAAGCAGGATCGGCCGCTTTGGATGGGATCGGCGACCCATGACATCGGCGTGGAACTCAGTCGGACCACCGGGCAGGTGACTCACCACATCGCGCCGGACGTGGATGCAGAGCGTGATTTGTTACTCGCTGAACTGACGAGTGCCAAACAAGTGCAGAGTGTGCGCTGGATCGATGGTTATCGGACAGTTCTCCAAGGTCGCAATGGGGGAGGAGATCCGTGGCATACCGACGGACGTCTGCCGGTGATCAGTCTGGAGCAATCGGTTCCTTGACTCTGGCCCGCATGCGCGGTTTGCTGCGGTCCACTTTCTCATGAAATTCATACGCTTACTGCTGATTGGTCTGGTCGTTCTAGCAAGCATCCCAGTGATCCTTTGGACCTTCGGGGCTTTGTATTTCGATGGCCCCTCCCAAGCACTGGCCTGGGGGTTGGTCGTAGTGATTTTGCTGATGCTGGTTTTTGTAAAGACTTGGTGGAAAAAAGTCGGGATTTTCGGAGCTTGGTTTGCGATGGTATTGGCTTGGTGGCTTACTCTGAAACCAAGCGCTGAAGGTGACTGGCAGGCCGATGTAGCACAAAAGCCGTGGGCGGATGTGAAGGGTGATGAGATCACCATTCACAATGTTCGAAATTGTATTTATCGGACAGATACCGATTACACTCCGCAGTGGGAGACTCGCAAGGTGCGCCTTTCGCAGCTCACTGGGATGGATCTTTTCATCAACTATTGGGGATCCCCTTGGATGGCGCACCCCATTGTCAGCTTCCAGTTTGCCGATGCGCCGCCGCTTTGTTTCTCCATCGAAACTCGCAAAAAAGTGGGACAGACTTACTCCGCGATCGGTGGACTCTATCGACAATACAATTTGATTTTCATCGCCGCCGACGAGCGGGACGTGATCCGTGTGCGCACGAACTATCGGAAGGGCGAGGACGCATATCTCTATCGCACTGCAGCGGGTTTGAGACAAACACGCGAGCGGTTCCTCGAGTATATTCAGACGATCAATGGGATCCGTGAAACACCGCGCTGGTATAATGCCATCACGACCAACTGCACCACTGCGATTCGCAGTCAGCGTCCCGCATCCGAGCGCCAACCGTGGGATTGGCGGCTCCTGGTCAATGGCAAAGGTGATGAACTCATGTATGAACGCCATGCGATACTGACCGACGAGCTACCATTCGCCGAGCTAAAGCAGCGTGCTCTTATCAATTCCGCCGCGCAGGCTGCTAACGGATCGCCGGATTTTTCCCAGAAGATCCGTGAAGGTCGCCCGGGAATGGGACCCAAGAAGCCTCTGACCACGCCGTAAGGGGGGCGATATTCCTGTCCATGTCCACTTGAGTGTGCCAGTCTAGCCGTATGTCAGGCACCACACTATTGGCCTACGAGCGTGTCGAATCGAAAATCGAGTCGCTGATCCAGAACGGGACGCTTCTCCCCGGCGACCGCGTTCCTTCGATCAGGGAAATCTGCCGGAGGGAGGGAGTCAGCAAGATCACCGTCATGCAGGCACTCTCCAATCTGGAAGCGAAGTCGCTGGTGCTGGCTCGGCCTCGCTCCGGATTTTTTGTGCAATCCCTTGTGCGGTTGCCGTTGCCTCAACTGCCCGAAGTCTCTCCGCACCCCCGCGAACCACGGCTTTCGGATGATGTGGCACGTGTCTTCCGTGATCTCCAGAAACCCGGCATCATTGCCTTGGGCGCGGGCACGCCTGACGCGGCGCTGCTGCCCACCGCTGAGATCGCCCGCTGTGTTGCCCGCGCGGCGCGAATGCATGTGTCCAAGTTCGGTGGATATGCGATGTGCGACACCGACCTTCCACTACGACGGGAGATCGCACTCCGCCTGGCCCGCTCCGGTGGTGAGGTCTCGCCGGATGAAATCGTCATCACCAACGGCTGCATGGACGCGCTCAATCTCTCGCTGCGCGCCGTGGCCAAGCCCGGTGACACGGTGCTTGTGGAAACGCCTACCTATTTCGGATTGGTTCAAATGATCGTGAGTCTCGGCATGAAGACCCTTGGTGTTCCCGCCACTTGTAACGATGGTCTCGACGTTTCTGCATTTGAGAGCGCGATTAAAATGCACAGCGTCGCGGCTTGTGTGCTTATCCCGAGTTTCGGAAACCCGCATGGAGCGAATCTATCAGAAGAACGGCGCCAGGCCGTTGTGGACATTGCTCGCCAGCATGGCGTTCCAATCATCGAGAACGACATCTATGGGGAGCTCGGATTTGAACAACCGCAACCGCGCCCGCTCAAGTCGATGCAAGGGGCGACGGATGTAATTCTTTGCGGCTCGCTCTCGAAGTCGCTCTCTCCTGCCATGAGGGTCGGCTGGGCGGTCGCCGGCAGACATGCCGAAAACGTCAGGCGTTTGAAATGGATCACCTCCATCACCACACCCCATGTGACCGCTCTCGCCGCCGCCGACTACTTGCGCTCAGGCGGATTTGATCGCCACCTCCGCGCCTTGCGGAAAACCCTCGAAACGCAAATGTGCCGGATTTCCAACGTCATTGCGAAGTCGTTTCCGCAGGGAACAGCATTGAGCCGCCCAAGCGGCGGATACTTCCTTTGGGCGGAACTGCCCTGCTGCATCGACTCACTGAAACTGCGCGATGCTGCCATGGAAAGGAACATCAGCATTTGCCCAGGGCCTATCTTTTCGGTCGAAGAAGAATTTCGTCATTTCATCCGGCTCAACTGCGCCCTTGCGTTGGATGAAAAAGTGCTGCGTGCCATCGAGACGCTCGGTGACATCGCGCATCAATTGAATGCTCCTGTACGGAACGGACTATGTGGTATCCGTTAGAGAGTAATCATGGTGGGCGTGAGGTGGTGGATGGATGGGAGTTATAGCTTGGTAACGGCAGATTCTCATCCATGCGTATCAGATCAAAAAGAGTCTCCGCAGGCGATTCCATCACTGTTCCGCCGTAAAATCGCTCGATGGCAATCGCGAGCTCCCGCTCGCCCGGCCAACCGCGCCTTCCGAGATTGGGAGCCAGGTCATTCCAGCTTTGGATACTGGCATCTGTGACACCTGTCTGGACAAGGAACCATTGCTCGACGCCATGGTCATCAGGTTGGATCGCAATGGTTTTCAACGTGGTCTCCTTTTTCAAACCGAAGTGTCGCAAAAAAACACCATCAAGGCCCCGGGGGTGCCCGAGCAGTATCAGGTAGTCCTGTGGCAGCTTGCCCAGACTCATCAATCGCACTTTGTCAGTCAGGCGGGCCAGCCATACGCAACTGGCGAGGCAATCCCATGGAGCGCGGAGTTTTTCCACAATCTCCGATGTTTCGGTTTCGCGATTCAATCGGTTCATAAAGTGCCGTGTTGCATGAATGATGGGGTATGTTGGAATCAGGGTATTGGCGGCCAGGTTACCCCTGCGAGTTCCGACGGAAGCTGTGTGGGATCCGTCGGATAGATGAGCGAGAGGTCAATGTCATTGGACTTCGATCCTTGCAGAAATTCTAACTCTTCTGGGCCGCCGATGATCAGCCATAGCACCTCGGCATCCGAGTCATTGAACACCTGGCGCAGCATGTCCGGGCCAACCAGCACGCCGCCATATTTCGGCACGGTGAGGGTTTCCTCTCCCACACGCAAACGACCCGTGCCTTCGAGAACGAAGTAAAACTCCTCCGAGCGGATGTGCTTGTGCAGTGTGTTTGCGCTCTTCGGGGGCAGTCGCCAGAGCCGCGCTCCGAGATTCTCGCTGCCCGTCCTCTCAAGATAATCCGCATTAGAAATCTTCATCAGGTTAGATGGTCGCCAGAAGAGTTCATCCGGGGTGATAAGCTGGTATCCATTGTAGGCATTCATCACGGTGTTCTTAATGGCGCTTTCTGAAAACAAGCTACCCATCTCAACGCAAGCGCAACAGACACAGACTTGCATAAAATCGACCGATACAGATCGAAGAAAAAAGAATGTGTAGGTTCTTCAATCGATCAAGCCGCGCCCGCGCGGCGAGCTTTTAACCGCTGGCCCACGGCGACGATGGCTTCGAGGGCGGGTTTGAGCTCGCTGCCTAGATCGGTGAGCGCGTATTCCACGGTCGGAGGCGAGGTGGGTTTCACCGTGCGCTCAACAACTCCATCATTCGCAAGTTTTTTCAATCTAGCGGAAAGCACTTTGGCAGACACTCCTTTGAGGTCACTTTTCAACTCGCTGAAAGTCCGCGCGGAGTGGCCGAGATGCCAGATGATGCCCGGAGTCCACACGCCTCCGATCACACCGATGCACTCTGCGAGCGGACATCCCTCCGGCGGAGGATCGACTTTGTTTTTGCGACGTGGGACCATGTTTTGAAACGAGTTTCCTTGGAGTAACTCGATTCTGAGGTTTCCTCAAGCCATTAGGTTTACAAAAGTAACTCGGAGCCTAATTTCCCGCCGCCATGACACACACAAACATGACCGCATTGGAAGCCATCGAAACCCGCCGCTCAGTGAAACACTTCGACCCCGCACACCGGATGACGGCGGAGGAAATCGCCCGCTTGATCGCTCTGGCGAAGCTCGCGCCGACATCGTTCAACATGCAAAACTATCGCTTCGTGATCGTGAGTGATCCCGAGTTGCGCCGCGAGATTCGTGCCTTTGCTTGGGATCAGGCGCAGGTTACGGACGCTTCGCTACTTGTCATTTTGTGCGCGGATCTCACCGCTCATGCGAATGATCCGCAACGCTATTGGGCGCACGCGCCGCAGGAGGTGCAGGACATTCTCGTGCCTGCGCTTCCGCAGTTTTACGAGGGCAAGCCAACGCTCATTCGAGACGAGGCGATACGCTCCACGGGCTTTGCAGGGATGACTCTCATGTTAGCGGCTCGCGGCATGGGCTACGATTCCTGCCCGATGATCGGGTTCGATGCCGAGGCCGTGGCGAAACTCATCCGCCTGCCAGACGATCACGCGCTCAGTTTCATCCTCGCCATCGGCAAGCAGGCAAAACCTGTTTGGCCGCGTGGCGAACGATTGCCCGATAGCGAAGTCGTCATTCAAGATCGTTTTCCGATATGAACTCCATCACCGCGCGTCTCGGCATGAGACTGCCGATCATCCAAGGGCCGTTCGGCGGTGGGCTTTCCACGGTGAAGCTCGCTGCCACGGTGACCAACGCTGGCGGAATGGGTTCCTTCGGCGCGCATTTGTTAGGGCCGGAGGAAATTGTGAGCACCACCGCTGCGATCCGTGCCGCAATGCAAGGTCCATTCGTGATGAATCTGTGGGTGGACAGCGAGGACGCGAAATCACGGGAAACAGATGCCGCCAAGTTTGATCGTGCCGCCAGCGAACTCGCCCCTCTTTATCAGAAACACGACATCGTGCCGCCGACTTTTGTTCAGCAGAAGCCGATCCACTTTGAGCAACAAGCGGAAGCCATCTTGCGGGCATGTCCGCGGGTTTTCAGCTTCGTTTTCGGCATTCCTTCGCGGAAAATTCTTACCGAATGCCGCAAGCGAAACATCGTCACCATGGGAGCGGCCACCACTCTCGACGAAGCGCTTGCCCTTGAAGCCGCTGGCGTGGACACCGTGCTGGCCACCGGATTCGAGGCTGGTGGACATCGCCCTTCATTTCTGCGTCCCGCTGCTGATTCGCTGCATGGCACACTCGCTTGAGTGACCGGATTTCAGGACGGCTTGCTCGGTTCATCGTCACCCCTGCTCTCGATGAACTCGAACACCATGAAAATCACTTGGGCTATCCGATGCAAGGCGAACTCACTCGCCTGTTCAAGACGATCGAAAACGGGCTTTTCTACGCCGGGCAAGGAGCGCCTTTGCTCCGTCATCACCACGCTGCTGATCTAACTTGCGCCTTGGGAGAGTTGGTGTTTGGTTGATTGATCTCATACCAACGGGCCTTTGAAAATGCACTCACTTCACTCTTTGCTGTGAATCGAAACAGGATGTTATCTGGAAAGCATAAAGCGAAACGCAGAGCAGGTAAAACGACTGAATTTCTCCTCCGCGCCTCTCTCTGCGAACTTTGCGTCCTCTGCGTTTCGCTTGAAGTGATTGTCGAAAACCTAAGTCCCATCCGTATCACGCATCGCCGAAAACGCACTTCCGCAACAGTTTCACATCTAGCGGCACCAGCACCAGAATCAGCAACACGCAAAGCCCTACACACGCCGCTAGATGGTAGGTGAATTCGCCGCGCAGCAGCAGCCAGCGTAGACCTTCACAGAGATGATGCAGCGGATTGAACTGCACAATGTTTTGCAGCCACGGAATATCCGGCAGTGGGAAATACGTGCTGCTTGCAAAACCGAGCGACAGGATTACGAGGAAGAACAGTAGCTCCAAATCACATGCTCTAACCGCAACTGAGTCGTGAGCTGGCCTCCCAAGATTTCTGAATGTGCATCCGTATGGATCCCGACAACAGCGATTGGAAGAACGAAATCATGAACATCGTGTAAGCCAAAATTCCCGGTGGCGACGTTCATATCAAACGACTTCATGGTGCCGTCAGCACCACAGGTTTGCCAAGATATTGCGCGTAGCGGCTCGCAGCTTGAGTGAGTGGCTTTTTCAATCGTGCCGCCAGCTTCTCAAAGGGCAGCAGCTCGACTTGAGCCTTGCGTGGATTTTCTGTGCGCTTCCATACGCCGACGACTCGGCCTTTCACAAGGATGGTGGGTTTGAAAACTCCGTTTCCTCCCGGGCAAATACTTTTCGCGTGACCCGGATCTAACACATGGCCGCGATTCCGATAACCGAGCAGATGCTCATCAAAGGCAGGGAGCAATGTCAGCTCTCCGGGGTTCAAAGGCTCAATTTCGGGTGAATGGTAATAGTCGATGCTGTCACAAGTCACGCGAGTGAGTTTTTTTCCGTTGCCTAGGATGCCGCGCAGGGCGTGGGCTTTGTTCAGACCCGTCCACCACATGAAATCAGGCACCGTCGCCGGACCATGCGAGCTGAAGTAGCGCAAAGTGATCAAAGCGAGTGCCTCGTCATCGTCAATGTTTCAGGGCTTCGGAACCCATTCGTTGAGCAGGACAAACGTCGGCTCCTTTCCTTCCGAAATACCATTGCAGAGCATTCCCTCGTTGCCGAAATGGCGTATCAGATGATTGCCGCCTTGGTCGCTGGTGTCGATACCGCCATCGCTGAGAAGCCTAACCAGAGCCGGGCGCGGCAACGCTCTTCCGCCAGCCAAGGCTTTGACAATGACCTCGCGGGCACGGGCCAATCCTTTATCATCGAACCCGTAGTCCGCCGAATATTTCCTCACGGCATTCATCATGCGCGAGGCCATCAGCCGGTGCATCCACGCGGCATCCTCCGCCGGGACGAAATGCCATGTGCCACGCATCGACCACGTTCTTAAAATTTCCCGCCGCGTAATCGCTTCTATCACATCCAGACGCGTGGCATCCCGCATCCTCACACCGATCGCCCACAGCCCGCTCTCGTAATCCTGTGCTTGCAAGGCTCCCATCCAGCGCACGGTTTCCAGAGCAGATGAGGTCCACGTGGTTTCGTGTAGGCGCAAGGACGCTATACGCAGGGAAATGAGGTCAGAGGGTGTCATGCTTATTCCAGACAAGGGACGACGGTGTGAGTCGTGGCGGCTCTACCACCACCTCGGCAATTTCCGCCAGATAGATCGGATACCATGCACCAGCGAGAAAATCCGCCATCGCCTTGCTTTGGATTCGCCGCCACTCGTAGTTTCACCTGTTTCTCCCAAATCGCCAGCATGGCGGAGCGTTGGCCGGGTTTAGCTTTGTGACAAACGAAATGTT
This sequence comes from Akkermansiaceae bacterium, assembly GCA_031430055.1. Lineage (GTDB taxonomy): Bacteria > Verrucomicrobiota > Verrucomicrobiia > Verrucomicrobiales > Akkermansiaceae > Luteolibacter. The sequence goes on from JANPAU010000098.1 coordinate 10,244, forward strand.
AAGCATGACCGGGCTTGCGCTTGTGGATGATGAGCGGATTTCCATCCGGGTCTTGGATCATGAGCATGTGGCACACCGGAGTTTCCATCGGACCCATGGTGATGGTGACTCCTGCGGACTCGATCATGGCGACTGCTGCGGAAAAATCCTCCACCTCCAGCCCGACCGTGCAGCCCTGCGATGTCGGTTCCCAGCCGGGATATTTCCCGATGCTCAGTGTGCCAGCTCCGATGTCGTATTCGATCCAATGGCCGACGTTAATTTCTTCGTGCGTGACCGTTAGGCCGAGGACTCCTTCGTAAAATTCGCGTGAACGAGCGATGTCGGTGACGGGATACGATGAGAATGCGATTTCGATGACTTTCAGTGACATAAGTGAATGAAGACTGGCAGCCCCGACTGACAACCCTATGTCAGGAGCGATTTTGGAAACTCATTTTTTCGTGATGCCGCCATGTGGCTTCCGCCGTTTCGATGACCTGTTGAACCAGAGCGGCAGGTTCCAGCACGACCACTTGATTTCCTAACCCCACCAGCCAGCGAGCCATGTATTCGAGCGAAGAAGTCTGGAGTTGGAACCGCACCCACTCCGCCTCCGTGCCAAGATTGGTGGCCGTGGAACCCCAGTTGCGTTGCACAGATTCGACCAAAGAGGGATGCACTTTGATCACGACAGCGCTGGCATTCCCCTCGAAACACTGCTGGCTGAGAAATGTCTGGAGATCGAAGTCCGCACGCTTCGGCAAATGCTCGGGCAGCAACTCGCAACTAACGATACGATCCACGCGGAAGTCCCGGACTTCATCCCGCAGCCGGCACCACGCGATGAGATGCCATTGCTGGAGGTAATAGACCAATCCTAACGGTTCCACCTCGCGCTCAGTGGCGTGACCGCGAGAAGCGCCGTGATACTTGAGCCGTAGTAGTTGGCGATCTGCGGTGGCCGCTTGGACTTGGGAAAGCGGCACGACGCCGGAAGTGGGTTTTTGACTTTGCACCGCCATTGCATCTTGCAGCCGATGGGCGCGTTGCTGCTGATCCGCGGGCAAGATGGCCGTGAGTTTCGCCAAAGCCGTGCGCATCGGCCCGCGGACGGATCGGTCCGTCATTTGTTCCGTTAACATCCCACTCGTGACCAAAGCCGCCGCCTCCTCCGAGGTGAACATCACGGGCGGAAGCTGATAGCCACGCATCAAGCTGTAACCGACTCCCGGCTCCCCCACGATCGGCACGCCACCTTCCCCGAGAGCCGCGAGGTCGCGATACACCGTGCGCTCCGTGATCTCGAAATGCGCCGCCATTTCCGCCGCCGTCATGACCCGCCGCGATTGCAGCAACATCACGAGAGAGACGAGGCGATCCGTGCGATTCATTGGAGTAGATTTATGGCTGAGAAAATTGAGCCAATCCACCGAACATCACGAGACGCGCCTTTTTGTCGATCATTTGAGTTTTCCTAGGAATGATGATCCAGCCAGCCAGTTACGCGGTTGCGGAGATGGGTATTTCTCACCTCCGCCTGGATGGGTGTGAAGATATCGAGATTTGCTCCATCCGATTCGGCGGTCACGACAAGCGAGTAGCGGATGCGGTTGTGATACTTCTTGTGCTGCGTGCGGAGTCTCCACCAGCCGTTCACGGGATAGACAATGAGGTGCTCCATTTCGGCGAGCTGAGCAGCGGTGCCCGTCCATGTGTCAGAGTGGATGGAGCCGCCGCAGCGGAGATCATCACCGAGCGTCCATCCGTCCGTAGTGTCGTCGGGCTTCTCGTAGGCGTCGCGCTCATCGTCGGAAATGGCGTTTGAGACGCGAGCGATGAAGTTGTCCACAGACTTCTCTGTAGCTGTCTGCACGAGGAAACGGAGGTTACAACCGGCGTAGCGATACTTGGAGTTCACCATGCGGGAGCCAGGGTTGGGTTCGATGAAATAGGAGAGTGTTATCCGCAGTTTCAAATTCACCGCGCTGTTCGCTTGTAGCAGCGACTTGGGCCATGGAAAAAGATAGATGAGTCCATTTGCTTGCACAGATTGCTGCCTACTAAGGTTGTCCCGCGACCTTATCTCGCAGCAAGGTCACCAGTTGTCGGAAGTCGTCCGGTTGTTCGGCGAGTGGGCGTTTGAGCAGGTCTTTCGCAACTTCGTTGTTCTGTTCGTTACCTTAAAGTATTGTGCCCGATGCGTCGGTGACACGAAATACCTGACCGGCAATCGCACGGAAAATTTGTTTCCCCGACATGAGATTCAGCCATTCGCCTACGCCATACTCCGGTTGCGCCTTTCCTCCAGTAAGCATTGCGAGTGTTTCATCGAGCATGGTTTCGCGTTTATCGGTTTCGAGTAAATCGCGGATGGAATCACCGCGCTCCTGCAAGGCTGGGGAATTGACCAGTTCTTGAAGTGCATCCTGCCGATTCTTGAATTTCTCGATCTGGGTGAACCAAGCGGACGGAGGAGTTACTACGGCAGAACGAATCCGCAGCAATACCAGATTGGCAGCTTCCAAGAAAATACGCCGCTTCGCTTCCTCCAATATTAGTTTCCGAAGTTCGGCCTCCGAGCCAACCAGAAACTGGCTCAGGCAGAGGTATTCGGGAGCTATGAAGTAGTTCTCCAATTCACGCTTCCGCCAGAATATAAGGTTCGAAGTGCTATTTGCAGGGAAGTGCGTTCAACTGTGTTCAATGAACGCCTGCTCTCTGCCATCCCGGTCAGCGAGGAAGTAGTATGTTGGATGTTTCCACACCATCGCCTTAGCGGCCTCGACGACATTGTCGCAGGTTCCGAGAGCGCGAACCTCCATTCTAAGTCCGTTGGTCCGCAATAGTTCCCTAATTACGGTTGGATCGAAAGCGTCATCGCTCCCGCCTTCGACGAAAACAACGTGTCCTGCACCGCGCAGGACTTGAGACGAGGAGACTCCTGTTTGGACATTCATGCTGATTCCAAATTAGTGTCACTCGGCACTAGCAAGGCGCGCCTGTCTTCTCCAACGCATCCGAAAATTTGTTCGGAATGAGTGGCCAAAATGTATTGATTGTTCGGCCCATACTCCTGAAGTCGCTCGACGAAATCTGCATGCCACTCGGCATTGAGGTGAAGTTCAGGTTCATCAATTAGCACGATACACGGCGACTGTTGAGAGTGCCGCCATATCAAAAACAACGTCGAAACAATCTCCTTTTGTCCGGAACTCAAGCCATCAAATGCAAAGGATGCACCGCTGCCAGTTGTGATACGGAAATCAAGGCTATTGTCAGGCAGGGGACGGAGCTTCTCAATGCTGCCACCTGCATAACGCTTCAATAGTCCATTCAGAAACTCGACTGTGGCTCCGGAGTCTGTTTTGTCGAATCCTTCGAAAAGCTCAGCACCTCCAAGGAGAGACCGCAGCATCTCAATCTTAAAGGCGCTTATCGCTGACACAACCGGGCCATAGCGAGTTCTTCCATACATCATGCGTGCCCTCCCCATGGGTTCATCCACCATCGCAGCCAGATTGGGATTACCTTCTTGAACTTTTCGGTAACTGTTGAAGTGAATGAATGGAGGAAGGACAAGCGGTTCACTGTTGAAGGCTAGAAGGCTCATCAATGCATCTTCCATGATATAATCCTGAGTGAAGCGGTTCGGAGAACGCTTGTCTGCGATTTTTCTGCGGAGATCCTCGGCTCCCTTGACGTTTGTTTCGCCAGTCCGGGCCACCGTTAATCGTGTCTCATACGACTCGCCGTCGAACTCGAAAACCCCCGATACCTCTGCGGATTCACGTCCAGACTTTATTAGCAGGTCAGCCAAATCGACAAATCGCCTAGTGTCAGGCATTCGACGAAAAAGATCGCCTTTAGTCAGAACTGCCAAAAACAAAAGACCCGCACACTCAAGAGTCGAAGTTTTGCCGCCGCCGTTCTGGCTGCCGAGAATCATCACATCCGGGTCACCCTTCATTCGCGGACGTGGGAATTCAACCTTGAGCGAATCGAGACGTTTGTAGTTCTCGATTTCAAGGCGACGGAGCTTAAGCCCCGGAAACGGATTGGTTTTTGCAGGTTTCGACATGAAATTGCGGAGTTAGTCTGATAACTTTGTTGCGTGAGCGAAGGTTTGGAAGGCTATTTTCAAAAACATGCGCCGTTCGCTGATGACTTGCAGCACGTTATTCGTTGTTAGGCTTCGTTTGTCATGCAGCAGCATATCCTTGATGCTCTCCTCGCAGACGCGGGTGATTTCAGCGTAGCTCAATCCTTCCGCTGCGGTGGCAAGTTTGGCGTAGCCCAGCTTGGAGCTTTTCTGCCCGGTGAGCCGTTCGCGGAAGGTGCGCTCGGCCAGCTCAGTACTAGGCAAGCCAAGCTCGATGAGATCGTCGAACCGCCGATACAGCGCGCGGTCAAGCAGATGACCGTGATTCGTGGCCGCGATGATGACGTTGTTGCCGCGGTGGTTCTCAACGAAAACGAGGAAGGCATTCAGCACTCGGCGCATTTCACCGACGTCGTTTTCCGAGCCGCGTGCAATGCCGATGGAGTCAAACTCGTCAAAAAGATAAACCGCTCGCGTCCGCTCCACCGCCTCGAAAATCATCCGCAGTTTCGACGCGGTCTCGCCAAGGTAGCGCGTCATTAGGCTCTCCAGTCGCACGACGAAAAGCGGCAGTCCCAACTCGCCCGCAATCGCCGACGCGGTCAGGGTCTTTCCACACCCAGGCGGTCCGGTCAGCAGCAAGGTCTGCCGTGGGCGGAGGTTGTGTGACTTCAATTTTTCCAACTGCCTCTGCTCATTTAACACCCGGCGGATGTGCGTGCCTGCGGCATCATCCAAAATGAGATCGGATAGCCGCGCATCCGGCTGTCGCGCTGTGAGCAAGTCTGCGACTTCGCCCTGCGGTTGCGCGATATATAGCACGTTCGCCCGAGCATCGCGTTGCGATTCGCGGGAGTGTTTTTTTTCCACAATGTCCCGTAAATCGCGGGCTAGGTCGGCGTGTCCTTTTCGGGCTTCCGCCGCCGCCACTTGCAGCCCGACCGCATAGAATCGCGAGTCATCGCCGTCGGCGTGACTTTGCAGGAGGGCTTTGAGTTGAGCGGCACTGGCCATCTTGAATAAACCCTAATCGTTGGGAGTCCGGGGACAAGCCATGAGTTTATCAAGTTTGGCTCCAATACGCCTTCGCAGGCGAAAGCGATCCATTGCTTAACACTGATTGATCTCCGGTTCGGCGAGTTGGGCGAGCTGAATCAGGCTTTCCTGCCAGCCGAGGTAGCACATTTCTGCCGGAACCACGTCGGGGATGCCTTCTTGCGTCACTCGTAGCTCGGTGCCGCAGAGGACTTCTTTCAACTCGACGGTGCAGCTCATGGTTCCGGGCAAATTGGGATCATCAAAGACATCGGTGTAGCGGACGCGCTCGTTAGAAATGATTTCCAGATACTCGCCGCCGAAGCTGTGGCTCTCGCCGTTGGTGTGGTTGGTGAAACTCATGCGGAACTGGCCGCCGACGCGGAAATCGAACTCATGCACGGTGCAGGTGAAGCCGAAGGGCGGCAGCCATTTCGCGAGGGCGGCGGCATGGGCATTGGCATTGATGACGCGGACTGGCGGACAACGGAGGACGCGGTGGAGTGTGA
>JANPAU010000099.1:0-4237 GCA_031430055.1 Akkermansiaceae bacterium
AAATCCACGGCGATGAATACTTTTGGAGATGTCATTTCTTAATGCTTGGGTGAATGTCGATGGTTTTTCAAAGTCCCCTCGGATGCAACATCGAATCCAAGCAGAATCGCCATTCTGATTGGACGAGCGTCCAAACTCTTCGGCATTGGCCGCAGTATCTTACAAAGCAAGTGTGCTGCCATCGAAGGCTACGAGCAGCAGATCCTTGAAATAGCTGCCCGGCAGGGATTTTTCCGCCATCGTCAGAGCCATCTCTTCATGCAGTTTTTGCATGGGTAGTGCTCCCAAGCGTTGCCGGGGATTGCTCAACGATTCTCTGTATGCTACAAGAAATTGGTGGTTATTAAGCAAGATGAGAGTATTTGGCGGGACGCTACAGACCGTTGCTTGGGACATGTTTCCGTAAATCTTCCTATGCGGCAGGATATGAACTTGCAGGCACGGCACGGGGGCGGGACGCTTGCGCAGTGATTTCGCCATGGGCTGTTATCGCATCGGTGCTGCCGGTGTATTTGTTGTTAATCGCAGGGGCGGTGTTGCGGAGAGCGGGCGTGATCCGGCAGGAGCATGATGCGGGAATCATGCGCGTGGTGTTCGCGGTGATGTTGCCATGTTTTATTCTGGATAAAATTTTAGGAAGTGCGGTGCTGCGAAGTGGGCCGGTAGTGATTTGGTCGGTTACCCTTGGCTTCGGCATGATCATGGTGGGGATTTTGATTGGCTTGGTGATCGGGCGGCTGATCGGGCTGGAAAAGGGCCCCGGGATGCGGACCTTCGCCTTAAGCGCAGGGTGTCAGAACTTTGGATTTACGGCCGCGCCGGTGGTGGAGATTTTATGGGGGACTGGGGCACTGGCTCTGTTATTTGTACATAACATCGGGGTGGAAGTGGCGATGTGGTCGGTGGGGGTGATGATGATGAGCAGCCAGCGCGGAATTTCCTGGCGGCCGCTGGTGAACGGGCCGATCGTCGCAGTTATCATCGGCCTAACACTGATGGTTCTGGGACTCGACGACGATGTGACGGGAGCTGGCCGCAAGGCAATGTCGATGATCGGCGCGGGGGCCTTTCCACTGGCCATCTTGGTCACAGGCTGCACGATGATCGACCTCGTGGGAGCCGAGCGGCCCAACCTGAAAGTGATTTTCGGCGGTGCGGTCGTTAGATTACTGTTGGCACCCACGGCGATTCTGAGTGTGGCTAAATTTTTGCCCTTGCCGATGGAGCTACGCCAAGTGCTCGTGGTGCAGGCCGCGATGCCTGCCGGGATGACCGCGATCTTGCTGGCGCGACTCTACGGCGGCCGCCCTGCGGTGGCAGTGCAAGTGGTGATCGCGACGACAGTGCTGAGCTTGCTAACGTTGCCGTGGATCATCACTTGGGGAAGCGCGTGGATCGGGCTGAAACCGATGTTGCCATGAACGGGCGGGATGGCGTTGAATCGATGGCATCTTGGACTTTTGACGAGGCCGCGCACACCGAGATATTTTCCATCAGGACCCACGGAGAGTGGAACGCTATTCTCTCTCCATGAGTTCGATTTTGAATCACTTGTCCCGACGCCGTCAATCTGATTCTAATACAGAAGTGAGCTGTGCGGAATCGACGCCTCGGCCGACGGAGTTCTACGACAACCGTTGACAGCTCGGGGAGAAGCCCTTCCACTCGTGCTGGATGAACGATCAATCAGACATGCTTATTGACCTCGCGCTGGCAGAAGACGTTGGCGACGGCGATGTCACGGCCCGTTACTTCATCCCTGAGGGTCGCCGAGCGTGCGCCTTCGTGGCGGTGCGAAAAGAGGGCGTGATTTCGGGAGTCGAACTCGCGGCGCGAGTGTTCTGCAAGGTCGATCCGGAGCTGGATGTTGAAATTCTCATCACCGACGGAAGTCGTGTGGGTCCGGGTGCGCTGTTGATCCGAGTGAAGGGCTCCGCGCGATCCATTCTAACGGCAGAGCGGACGGCGCTGAATTTTCTCCAACGTCTTAGCGGCGTGGCGACTCTCACCTCACAATACGTCGAGCAGGTCAAAGGCACCCGCACTCAGATTCTCGACACTCGGAAGACGACGCCCGGTTATCGCCAATTGGAAAAACAAGCCGTGCTCGATGGTGGCGGCACGAATCACCGCATCGGCCTTTACGACCGGGCGATGGTGAAAGACAACCACCTCGTCGCAGAAGGCGGAGCAGAAGCTATCCAAGCGGCGATTCATCAGTTGAAGGCTGACAAACCCACGGTCAAAGTGGAGCTCGAAGCCGACAGCCTCGACCAAGTCCGGACATTTCTCGCACTCGATGGAGTGGATTACATTCTGCTAGATAACATGACTCTTGAACAACTTCGTGCGGCAGTGACTCTCCGTGGAGATCGTCCCCAACCCCAACTCGAAGCCAGTGGCGGCATCACTCTGAAAACACTACAAGAAATCGCCGAAACCGGTGTCGATTTCATTTCCGTCGGAGCCTTAACCCACTCAGCACCCGCGCTCGACATCGGCCTGGATTTCGAGCCGCTTTAAATGCGAATGGACCGCGAAGACTTCAACGCTGCTGCTGCGGGTTTCCCTGAGCCCTTCCGCTTGCTGATTCGCGAATCCGTGGAATCCACCAACGACGAAATCCGCGCGCTCGCCCTAGCAGGCGCTGCTGACGGACTCATCATTCTCGCCGAGCGCCAAACCGCAGGTCGCGGGCGGCGTGGGGCGGCGTGGTTTTCTCCCGTCGGTGAGTCGTTGGCATTTTCCATCCTGCTTCATCCGAGCGAATCGAAAGCGCTTTGGCCACGACTCGCATTGGCCGCCGGACTTGCCGTCGCAGAGGCGGTGGAGTCTTTCGGACCAGCGACGGGGATTAAGTGGCCTAACGATGTTTGGATCGGGCAGAGAAAAGCGGCGGGCATCTTGGTGGAGGCTGGCACGGATTTCGCGATTGTCGGTATCGGGGTGAATGTCAACACCACCGATTTTCCGCCCGAAGTGGCTGAAATCGCGACATCCATGAAGATCGAGGCATCTCAGAGTTTTTCGCCCGCCGAGGTTTTTGCGGCAGTCATTCGTAAATTTTCGATCCGCCGACAGCAGATTGACCACGATTTTTCCGAACTCATCTCCGCGGTCCGCCTGCGCTGTGTGCTCACGGGGCAACGAGTGACCTTGGCGACTGCGAACGGCCCGCGAGTCGGAATCGTCGAAGGAATCGCGAATGGAGGCGAACTCTTGCTGCGCACCGAGAACGATCTCGAACGCCTCATCCAAGCCGATGAAGTGCGGATTCTACCGTCTTTAAAATCCTGAGTATCATTTCGGGACATCCCGCATCAAGATCTCGTCATGAAATTGAGCCATCTTCTGCTGCTTTGCTGCATCTCCATTCCTGCTTGTGGGACTTTCAAGAAGAAGGAACCCGAGAAGGAAAAACCCAAACCCGTGGTTGCTGGACCTCAACTCGTCGGCCGAGTCGCCTCGATCCCAGCCGACAGACGCTTCGTTTTAATTCAAAGTTATGGAAAGTGGACGATCGAATCGGGTCGAATTCTCACCACGCGTGGACCGGATGAGCGCACGGCAAACCTCCGGACAACGGGCGAAACACTCGGTGAATTTGCCGCAGCCGACCTCCAATCCGGTGTCGCGGAGGTGGGGGACGCGGTCTATTCCCAGCACGTCGCCAAGCCTGTCGACCCCACGACGAGCCCTGAAACCTTACAAGCACCCACAGAACTCCCTGAAGAACTACTTCCTGAAAATGTTCAAAAAAATAATTAACTTTTCGGGAATTCTTTGCTTTCAAAACCTCTAATTTTTATGTATTTTAAAAAAGTCCCGCTTGAGAAATCGAGCACAGTCATAAATTATAAATTTTAGAGTTGATTACTATCTGGGAAACCAGGTAGCTTCTCTTTTGCAATGGCTGTGCCCCCTTACATGTCCCGAAACATGAACACTACAACCAGCCATAATGAAAACAATGAACGCCTCGGGCGCCTCGGTGAAAGCCGACGCGGACCGTCTTGCTGACTTCGTCCTGTTTACGCAGCGGAGTTGCATCCTAAACCTGTCCACAGAACTCAACAAAGGGAACGTCTCATTCCCGCAGTTCTTCCTCCTAACCTACCTATCCAGCGAAGAATATCTCACGATGTCCGACATTGCGAAAAAGATGGGCCACTCGACCGCAGCCGCTACCGGCCTCGTCGATCGGTTGGAGAAACTGTCCTACGTTGAGCGAGTGCAT
>JANPAU010000100.1:0-7055 GCA_031430055.1 Akkermansiaceae bacterium
TTCCATACCCATTTTTTTCAGATGCTAAAGCATTGTGCCACAAGAACTCACGAAGTCTGGGACAGGCTCTAAATAGAGGAGTAGGCTCTGAATTTCTAATCAGGGGATGAACATTCTGGACGAAGTCTGGATTCTCAGAAGAATCAAGGGCGGATGAAATGGTGTTTACTGGTTTTCCTAGCCCTACCCGCCTGCCGGAAAGCCGACCGGCCGCAACTCACCACCGGAGCCTATGTCTGGCAATCGCCCGGTCGCACTGAGGTCCAACAGGCGATGACTCGGGCCACCCGCCATGTCACCACCCTGCATGTCCGCGCGGCGGAGTTGCGCTGGACGGGTGACCGCTTCGAGATTGAAAAAACACTCACCCTGCTCCCCTCTCCCGGCTGCGGAGTGGTCGTGCGGATCGGCGCTTCCGCAGCGCGGTTAGAGTGGACGCCGGAGCAAATCACGCCGGTGGCCGCGATTTTTCGTGAGCTTTCGGCGCTCGGGCCTAGCGAAATCCAATGCGACTTCGATTGCCCGCAAAAGCGACTGGGGCGCTACCTCGTCCTGCTGGATGCGCTGCAAGCGGCGGCTGGAAAAATTCCTGTTTTACCGACTACCCTGCCGTCGTGGCTGGACGAGCCGGATTTCAAAAAACTCATCACAGCCCGCAGCGGTTATGTGCTACAAGTGCATTCGCTGCAACTTCCTAAACTCGCTGGTGATCCTATCGTAATTTTCGATCCTCTCGCGGCCAGAGTCACGGCGAAAAAGGCCTCAAAGCTGAGGGTCCCGTTCCGCATCGCGATGGCGACTTACGGTTGTGAGGTCCGCTTTGGAATCGATGGCAAGGTGACCGATGTGATTTCCGAAGATCTTGGTAGCAGCTCGACGGCAAAACGCGCCTTCGCGTTGGCGGACCCAGTGGAAAGTGCCCGACTTGTTCACGAATGGACCCTCGCTCCGCCAGACGGATTACAGGGAATCATCTGGTATCGCCTGCCGGTCGAGGGCGATCAACGGAACTGGCCATGGGATACCTTCGAACGCGTCATTCGCGGCGAAGTCGTCTTATCCGCACCCGAACTCGAAGTCTCAAATGGGACCGGGCCGCGAGATCTCTTCATCATCAATCGCGGAAAATTCCCTGTGTGTCTGCCTAGAGAAATTGTGATCGAGCATCCCATCCTCGCGGCGGACGGAGCGGGCGCTTACCGGTTGGAATCACAAAGCGACGGACTTCGGCTCACGCGCCGGACCGATATTTGGCCGTGGCTGAATCCCGGTAAAAGAATTCCAAGTGGGTGGTTGCGATTCCGCGAGGAACCTGCGCGTATTATGTCACACTTTAAACCATGAATCCTCGCGTTCTAACTGGCATCGCTACTTGGATTTTCATCCTCATCCCATCACAAGGCTGCGGCCCTTTTTTTCCCGATACCGTGCTCGATCGTCCTCAGGCAGCCTTGGACGTGCCGCCCGTTTCCTTTTTTCACGGCCTCTACCGCCTCGTGGGCAAGCCGATCACGACTGAAAAAGAAATCAGCAAACCTCCGTTTCTCCGCCAGATCCCCTTGGAATCCGCCGAGCTGCGGGATTTCTGGCAACAGGCCGGAGTGGATGCCGATGAGATTGACCGCCGGCTCCGCCACTACGAATCCGTGCGTCAACCGCTGCTCGCACCCATCATCGATGCAGGTGAAATGGATTTTCCCACCCATGGCGACGCCCCGCCCGTGCTTTCTATCAGACCGCTCGGGCCCGAGTTCCCGGGAGACGTCGCCGACTACGTGGAGGCCGCCCGTCTTCATGCCTGCGGCAAGACTGCGGAGGCGCGGACGCTGTGGAAGAGCATTCTCGAACGCCCGCCGACCGAGCGGAAACTACGCGCCGCGTGGGCTGCCTGGATGCTCGCAAAAACCTCACCGCACATCACGGAATGCCTCGACTGGTATGCCCGCGTGGAAACGGAAATCGCCACCGGCGCCACAGATGTGATCGGCCTACGCGCAGCCGCCAAGGCCTGGCGCGCGGCAAAAATGGACAATGATCCGATACAAGCGCTACAGATTTACTACGATGCCTTCGCAGGTGGAAAGGAGAGCGCCTCCATCGACCTCAGACGAGTTGCCCGCAAGCTGTTAGCCACCGGCGACGCGACGACATTCGCCACCGCTGCGGCGCATCCCCTGATCCGCCGAATCATCAATCTTGAACTCCACGCCGCCATCGACGGACCGCATCAAGTGGACATCACCCCCGTTCTTCTCAGCCCCCGCCAAGGGCCTCCAAACGATTGGCTTGCGGCGCTTGAAGCTCATGCGGAACTACCATTGGACGACGGCCCGCGTGTGGCTTGGGCACTCTACTCCGCCGGACGATTTAATGAATCACGAAAATGGTTAGAGCTTTCGCCGAAGGACGATTCACTCGGCATTTGGTTGCAGGCGAAGTTCGATCTACGCGACGGCAATCTCAACGCCGCGAGTCAACACGTGACGGAAGCCGTCAAGGCTCAATCCAAGGAGACTGACTGGAGCCCACGAAATCCAGATCTCGACCAACTCGGGTGCCTTGACGTCACCGAACGGCAAGGGGCACTTCAAGGAAGACTGTTAGCCGATGCCGGAATCATTGCCCTAGCTCGCAAAGACTATCTAACCGCACTGGAATCTCTCCGTCATGGCGGATTCCGCGAGGACGCGACCTATCTCGCCGAGTCGGTCATTTCCACCGACGGCTTACTTAAACATGTTCGCAAAGTTACGCCAACTTGGACAGCCGCACTCAGCGAGGACGGCATCATCGATCCCATGACCTGCCTTACATCAAGTGGAGGCTACAGGCCCGCCGAGATCGGCCCTAACAATCAACTCCGCTACCTGCTGGCGAGACGACTCGCTCGCGAAACCCGCCTCAAGGAAGCTCGGGAATTCATGCCCCCGGAGTTGCTGCCGCTTCTGGACCACTACATCGCTCTGGATCGTGCCCGGCGTTCAGAACGCTACTCCGGAGAAGCCGGCGCTGCGGTCATCTGGCGGCAAGCGCTCATTCACCGCCATTTCGGAGCAGAGCTATTTTCCACCGACGGCGCACCGGATGGCGGTGCTCGGAACTGGATGTTTCCCGCCGCAAGTTTTTCCAGTGCCCGCAAGTTTCAAAACGGCTGGTCGCGTGATTGGTCTCGCGACGTTCTCTTCGCCGCAGCAGAACAACCTAACGAACAGGCAATTCCTGCGGTGACTTCCGACGAGGTCCGGCGAGTTGCTTTGTATTCAGTCGCGAGAACTCAGCGTTTTCACTATCGCTACGCTGCTGCCGATCTTGCATGGGAAGCGGCCAAGATGCTTCCAAAAAATCATCCGCATCTGCCGCGACTCTATAACACCGCCGGCCAATGGTTATCCATCCGCGATCCCGATGCTGCCGATAAATTCTATCAAGCCATGGTCCGCCGCTGCGAAAAAACCCTAGAAGGCCAAGCAGCGGATACCAAGCGCTGGTTTCTTGAAGAGCTGGAGCCGCTCGGAGACCTACCTTCGTTACCCGCGAAGTTTAAGCCGGTATCGAACCGTGGCTGATCTACAAGCGATCCAGACCTAGCAACGCGAATTCCTTGTGATGCACGCTCAGTTGTTGCAGACGCACCGTCTGAAATCCCATCGCAGTTAGTGCCGCGAACCACTGATTTTTTTCCGCGACTTGCAGAAGGTCGGTAAGCTTGAGGGTGATGAGGACACTGCGGATGTTGGGAGCCATTTTGCAGAAGCGCGCACATTCCTTGAGCACGACTTCCGGCGATTGGTTCATGTCGGACATGAACCAACTCACGTCTTGACCGAGATCGCGCTTGCTGGTGAGCGCTGCGGGTTTGCGGCTGTGGAAAAACCAGGGGCGCTTGTCGGAGGCTTGCTCACGCTCGGCGATGGCGGACTCCATCACGACCGCCGCCATCTTCGCAGGATCCACACCGATGACCGAGACGCCTCGCTCAAGGAGAGCGAGGACCACACCACCGGGCGCACATCCTAACTCCACGACGATGTCCTTTGACGAGAATTTCAGCCCTAAAAAACGAGTCGCCTCCTCTAACTTAAGCCACGCCCGCGATGGCGAAGTGACGGGCATTTCAATTCCCGAGTCACCCGCCGGATCGGGACTGAGGAAAGGCGCGTGACGATGGAGTCCTGACCAAAATTCATCCGGCCCGAGCTCGACGACCGTGCCGATGAGTTGACCGATTTCTGGTAGATCTCCTTGCCCACGGATGCCTTGCATTTTCCGATCTTGGAAACGGGCGTGATGGATGAGCTTGATGTCCCCGAGTTTGTGGATCGCCTCCTCGCGGGTCAGGGATTTCCCAAGCGACACGCAGAGGCGGCGAGCGCAGCCGAGTTCGACTGCTAGGGATTCTAGGAAAAAAGGCCCATCCGCCTTGAAGGTGACGAATCCGCGGCGTTGATAGCTGAGCCGCCAGCCGGATTTGAGTGATTCCGCCTCGAGTTTCAGAGCTTTTTCCGAACCGGGATTGGTCAGGGCAAATAGGTAGTCGGACTCCGTGCGGTTCATGAGGAAATCGCTGGTAGCGCGTGCCCACCTGCGTCCGCGGAGTCTAAGATCCAAAGCAAGACCGACAAGCGAGAATCAAGATCCTTATGTTTTAGGCTTCTTTTCAAAACCAGATCGATTCACCTGGTGAGTTTGACTTCTTAATTCTTGAGTCTCGGGCCATTTCAGCATTCGTTCCCGCCGTGCCGACTGTCCAACTCAAGTATCAAACGTTCCACCCCTCGATTTGGCCGAAGATGATCGGCGAAGTTTCCCGCGATGCGTCGCCGGGTGCATTCGTGCTGGTGCTGGGGAAAGAGGGCACGCCCTTCGGCTGGGGCCTGTGGAATCCCAAGTCGCGGATGCCGCTGCGGGTGGTGAGCCACTCGCTGGAGGAATTGGACGACGAATCATTTTTTGAAAATGCCATCCGCCGGGCCGCGAGACTGCGGCGCGAGGTGCTCAGACTAGACGCGGAGACGGATAGCTACCGGGCAATCCATGGCGACGCGGATTTCATGCCGGGCATCGTGGCGGATAAATTCGCGGATGTGCTGTCGGTGGAAATCACCAATCTAGCAGCGTGGCAGCGTTTGCCTAAATGGCTGCCGCTGCTGCACGAATGCTTCGACACGAAGCGCGTGGTGGTGGGTGTGGATCAGGACTTGGCAAGGATCGAAGGCATCCCGCATCGCGGCGGGGTGGAGTCTGATAACGTGCGCTCGGTGAAAATCCGTGAGTATGGAGTGCGTTATGAAGTGGATTTCAGCGACGGGCATAAGACCGGATTTTTCTGCGACCAGCGGGACAGTCGGCAGAAATTTGGAGCACTGGCGAAGGACCGCACGGTGCTGGATCTTTGCTGTTATACCGGTGGCTTCGGGATTTCCGCAGCACTGGCGGGCGCGGAGGATGTGACTGCTGTGGACTTGGATGAGACGGCGATCGCCATGGCCAAGCGCAATGCGAACTTGAACAACGTGCGGGTAAAATTCACCCACGCGGATGCCTTCACTTGGGCACGGACGATGATCGAAAACGGCCGCACTTGGGATCTCGTCATCGCCGATCCTCCGAAGTTTATCCACGGCCGCGAGGATGAGACCGGCATCGCGAAGTACGCGGATTTAAACAAGCTCGCGCTGCAACTCGTCGCGCCGGAAGGACTCTACGTCACGTGTTCGTGCTCTGGCCAACTCGGTGCCGGCGAGTTCGAGCAAATCGTGATCACCGCCGCCCACCGCCGGAACAAGCGGCTGCAAACCTTCGACCGCACGGGTGCTGGGCCAGATCATCCAACGCTCTCTAACTACCCAGAGTCCCGCTATCTCAAGGTGCTCTGGTCGCGGGTGATTTAAGCAACAGGACACGGCCGACTATTTGACCCATCGCAAGGCCTGCGAGGTCGGCCAGCCAGTCGAAGGTATTAATCCTCGATCCGGATCGACTTCGGGTCCCAATTGATTGGAGGAAACTCCATATTCAACTTCTTGAGCGTATCGAGCATGATTCTAGCAACACAGAGATTGCGATACCATTTTCGATCAGCGGGCACCACATACCAAGGCGAGAACTCGGTGGATGTCTTGGTGATGACGTCGTCGTAAGCCGTCATGAAATCATCCCAATGAGCTCGATCCACGAGATCATCGGGATTGATTTTCCAGTGCTTCATGGGATTGGCGAGACGGGCTTCGAGGCGGCGTTTTTGCTCGGCTTTGGAAATGTGCAGAAAGATTTTCACGATCGTCGTCCCCTCCTCTGCGAGCATTCTCTCGAACTCCACGATGTGCCGTTGACGGCGCTTCCATACCTCATCGGGAAAAATCTTTTTTACCCTAACAGCAACAATATCCTCGTAGTGGCTGCGATTGAAAATCACCAATTGCCCGCGATAGGGAACCTTGGAGTGGACGCGCCACAGAAAGTCATACGACATTTCCTCCTCACTCGGCTTCTTGAAGGAACGAACGTGAATCCCCTGCGGATCGATACGCGAAAAAACATGCTTGATGCAGCCGTCCTTACCGCCGGTATCCATCGCCTGCATCACTACCAGAATCCGATGCTTGTTCTGGGCATAGAGCTTTTTCTGGAGATCCTGAAGCTCATCTTGGAGTTCATCGAATTGAGGCGCGAAATCCATGCGGTCCGGGCCGCTAAACAGAGATTTCTCCCCCGCATCGACTTTCCCTAGGTCCAACTTGGTCCCTGGTTTCACCCAATATTTTTCCAACGCTCCGGTGACTGGCATGAAGATTTGTCGCGAGTCCATCGCGGGCTGACAAGTCCCGTCTGCCACAAGATTCACCTTGTCACACATTGGGGATTGAAAGCACCGCGATTGCGCGGTGTCCTAACGCGATGCCGAACGCCCGCAAACCTGCGAAAAAAGCACTCGTTGCCGAAAATCTCTTCACCGCCCTGCACATCGGTGCCAGTTCGGTTTCCCTGATGGTCGCGGAAAAGGCGGAGGATGACACGCTGACGCCCATTGATTTCCTCGAGCAACCGGCCCCGCT
>JANPAU010000101.1:0-3799 GCA_031430055.1 Akkermansiaceae bacterium
AAGATAAATTGCCCCCGCCGTGCGGATTTGAGGGAGCCAGCGATCATCGTCCGCCGTGATCAGCGAGACGTGCTCCGCCGCAAAAGTATTAGCAAAGGTCACCGCATCTGAACACGACTACACATGCTGCAAAAATGTCCCCCGCTTGAGAACCTCGCGGATGATTTTTGTGCGTGAGAGAGTCGGCAATTGGCGTTCGATGGCTTTGATCACCTTGCCGAGCAGCGCCTTGGAATCGGTCACGAAGCCGACCACACTGTCGCCGCCGTGCTCGGCTTGCGCGAGCATGTCTGCCGCGATGAAATCCGCATTTCCTGTCTTGTCCGCGAGGATGAGAATCTCGCTCGGCCCGGGTAACAGATCGATCGACACTGCTCCCACAAGCTGGCGTTTCGCCTCGACCACAAAACTATTTCCCGGTCCGAAAATCCGATCAACCGGCCGAATCGAGCGAGTCCCCAAGGCAAGGGCCGCAATCGCCTGCGCCCCGCCGACGCGGATCGCCTCCGTCACTCCAGCCGCCTTGAGCGCGTAAAGCAATGCAGGATTCACCGAGCCATCCGGACCGCAGGGCGTAGCTGCTAGAATCTCCGGTACTCCCACCGCCTGCGCGATTCCGGCCGTCATCAGCGCGGTGGAAACCAGCGGAGCCTTGCCGCCAGGGACGTAAACGCCCACCCGCTCAAACGGCGTGAATCGCTCGCCAACCGTCGCGCCTTCCGCATTTTTCGCCGACCAATCCTTACGCACACTCCGATTCGCGAAGGCGTGGATGTTTTTCAACGTCCGCGCAACGGCCGTCTTTGTCTCAGCGGTCACCGCAGCATCCGCCGCCGCAAACTCGGCCTCACTTACAAACAAATTCTTCGCCGACAGCGTGGCCCCATCGAAGCGCTTGGTATAAGCGAACAAGGCTTGGTCGCCCTTGGTTGCGACTTCGGAAATGATCTGAGTAACCAGATCACGCGTCCCAGGCTCAGGCATGGCTCGCCGTTTAAGACGAAGGACGAAAGACGAGTAACCGGGATCGAGGTAGCTTAGAATCTTCATACAGTGCGGACGCGGCAGAACATGAGCGCGGATCCGCGATTCGCCAAGCCTGATCCTGCCCGACCGGCGCT
The DNA here is from genome assembly GCA_031430055.1 of Akkermansiaceae bacterium. Lineage (GTDB taxonomy): Bacteria > Verrucomicrobiota > Verrucomicrobiia > Verrucomicrobiales > Akkermansiaceae > Luteolibacter. The sequence goes on from JANPAU010000101.1 coordinate 1,122, forward strand.
GAAATCGATTGCCGCCAGCGACATCGCCGCGCAATCTCCCAGCCCGCCATGTTCCCACGTCCGCCGAAGAAGTTTGTTCCCACCCCGTTTGCCTATCATCAGGAAATCGAAATCACCATCGACGCCCTCACCAATCTCGGCTCCGGCGTGGGTCGAATCGATGGCTGGGTCGTGTTTGTCCCATTTTCCCTGCCGGGGGAAATCGTCAAGGCCCGCGTTTTCCGCAACGACAAGAATTGCTCTCACGCCGATCTCATCGAAGTCCTCACCCCATCGCCCGACCGCATCGCCCCCGTATGCCCGCTCTTCGGCGAGTGCGGCGGTTGCCAATACCAACACCTTTCCTACGATAAACAACTCGCTTGGAAAACCCGCCAAGTCGGTGAGCTGATGAAGCATATGGCCGCGATCACCTTCCCCGTGAACGATTGCCTCTCCTCCGAGCAAACGTGGAATTACCGCTCGAAAATCACGCCGCACTTTGAAAAAGCCAAAGACGGCGACCTAGGCCCGATCGGATTCCTCGCCTTCGGTCGTCGCTCATCGCTCATCGACGTCCCGCAATGCCCCATCGCCATGGACACGATCAACCGCGAGCTCCCCGCCATCCGCGATGAGCTCCGCGCCCGGGCTAACACCTTCAAACGCGGTGCCACCGTTTTACTCCGCGCCACCGAAGACCGCGTGGAAACCGACTTCCGAGCCGTCGCCACCGAGCACGTCGGTGATTTGAAATTCCAATTCCTCGCGGGCGATTTCTTCCAGAACAATCCCTTCATCCTGCCCGCTTTCACCGGCTACGTCGCGCAACAAGCGGCGGCGGGTGGTGCGAAATTCCTGGTCGATGCCTACTGCGGCTCGGGCCTGTTCTCCCTAACACTCGCGAAAAACTTCGAGCACGTCGCCGGTGTCGAAGTATCGGAAACCTCCTGCGAATGGGCACGTAAAAACGCTGCTGCGAACTCCATCACCAACGCGAAATTCCTCACCGCGTCCGCCGAGGCGATCTTCGACCAGATCAGCTTTCCCGCTGCCGAGACCGCTGTCGTCATCGATCCGCCGCGCAAGGGTTGCACGCCCGAGTTCATCGATCAGCTTGTGAAATTCGGCCCCGCACGAGTGGTCTATGTTTCCTGCGATCCCGCCACCCAAGTCCGCGATCTCAAACAGCTCAGCGAAGCCGGCTATCAGCTCGCAGACGTGCAACCCTTCGACCTCTTTCCCCACACCCGCCACCTGGAGTGCGTGATGACCTTAGTGAAGGCTTGACTAGGCATCACGCCACCGCCACTTCGATCTGCTTGTCCACGTCTTCGCGCAGATTCTCGATAATGAATTCCTGACGATCCGGCGTGTTCTTACCGATGTGGAAGGCGAGGATGTCGGCGTCTTTTGGCATGGCGTCGGCGGCGCAGACTGCCGTGGCGAGGCTGGGCTTTCCAATTTCCCAACGAATCCGAAAATTATTCTTGATCCGTATTATCCGTCCTACTACGACTAATACAGTTGCATGTTGCCATTCCTGATCAACCTTCAGTTGGGCGAGCCGATCTACGAGCAAATCGTCAGGGCGGTGAAAAAAGCCGTGGCCACCGCCCAGCTCCAGCCCGGCCAGCAAATGCCCTCCGTTCGCGTGATCAGCCGCGAGCTCGGCGTGAACCCGAACACGGTCCAGAAAGCCATCAGCCGCCTCACCGATGAAGGCGTCCTAGAAAGCCATCCCGGACAAGGAAGTTTCGTCGCCGACCGCCGGCCTTCGCTCCGCTCGCAGCAACTCAAAGTGCTCCAGCCACTCATCGAGCAACTTCTCGTTGAAGCGGCCCATCACGGCCTGAGCGAAAAAGAACTTCTCGATCTCATTCACAAACACCGCCAAAAAATTCATGGAAACGATCATTGAAACCCACGCACTCACCAAGAGTTACCGCTGGAAGGAAGCCGTCCATCAGCTCGAAATCCGCCTCACCGCCGGGCGCGCCTGCGCGTTCCTCGGCCGCAACGGTGCGGGCAAAACCACCACCATCAAAATGCTCGCCGGCCTCATCCGACCAACCTCCGGCAAGGCGATGCTTTTCGGCCGCGATTCACAATCGCTGCGCCCCGAAGACTGGCAGAAAACCGGCTACGTGTCCGAAAATCAGGAACTCTACGACTGGATGACCGGTGAGCAACTCATCGCCTTCACCGCCAAGCTCTATCCGTCGTGGGACCGCGAGTTTGAAAAATACCTCATCGAGAAACTCGACCTCCCACTCAAGCGCCGCATTTCTCGCTGTTCACGCGGCGAAAAGGTCAAGCTCGCGCTCTTGTTAGCCATGGCCTTCCGACCGCGCCTGCTCATTCTCGACGAACCCTTCGCCGGCCTCGATCCCCTCGTCCGCGCCGAGTTCCTCGACAGCGTGCTAGAAATCACCCGCCAGAACGATTGGTCGATCTTCTTCTCCACCCACGACATCGACGACGTGGTAAAACTCGCCGACGACATCATCATCATCGACGAAGGCCGCCTCCAAGTTTCCGAATCGCTCGACTCACTGCAAGAACGCTTCCGCCGCGTGGACATCATCGGTAGCCATCCGCCAGTTTCTGATAGTCCGGAAATCCTCGGCCTCACCCGCGAGGAAAACCACAGCCGCTTTGTCCACACCGGCTTCGACGACAAAACCGAAGCCGAGCTG
>JANPAU010000102.1:0-11546 GCA_031430055.1 Akkermansiaceae bacterium
GGAGCGGCGGCCGCGATGGGCTCTGGCTCTGGCTCGACTTTTGTTTCAACAGGCGGCGCAATGAGGGCACCATTTTTTGCCCGGTTGAAAAGTCCGCGAAGTCCTTCGCGGGCTCCTTCGTCGAGGTGGACATGGGTGACACCGCGAGTTTGCTCGGCTTCGAGAAATTCAAGGAGGACATCGACAGGACGAATCACGGCGTGAGGCTACCGAGATGTTTCGGGCGGTGCAATCGCTGGATTCGGTAATTCTTTTTCCAATCTGATTTCAATTCGCAACAGGTCGCTTGCTCCATCGCCGAAATTGGCGCATCTTGCCGCCGGGACCACTGCTTGTGGCCTTCATTTTTCCCTGATCGATCATGTCAAGAAAACCGCAATTACCCGCTCGGCTGTCTGCGCCGCGTTGGTATTCCGCGCCTCGTTTGTGGCGGACTTTGAAGAAGGCAACGCTGACGGCTGGACGGAAGACCTTGCTCACTGCGCTGATTCTTTTTTACTGCTTGCAGGACCGTGACACACCGACTTGGGCGAAGGGCGTCATCGTCGGGGCACTCGGCTATTTGGTTTTGCCCACGGATTTGATCCCGGATCTCATTCCAGGTGCGGGTTATGGCGATGACTGGGGGGCGCTTGTCGCCGCTCTTGGAACTGTCGCTGCTTACGTCAAGGATGAGCATAAAAACAAAGCCGCGGCGCAGATGGAACGGCTTTTCGGAGCGAAGGACGCCGGGCCTCCGCCGGAGTTTTATGAATAACTTGCGAATTTTCCCGTCACCTAGAGGCTCCCAAATTTTCTCATCATGAAATCGATCCTTCTTACACTCGTTATCTGCTTTGTCCCCGCGTTGCATGGCTTCGGCGGTGTGGCAATCGACGAAGCCACCTTCGGCCGAAGTCTAGGCGGCTGGACGAAAAAGGATAAGGCTGCTGCCGAGTATCCACTCTCTGGCTCGGTTTACCGAACCTATAAACCTGAGATCAGCCCCACGCCGGATGGGGGAGTCTTCGTTTCGGTGCGTATCGACCATGTCCGTGGCTGGCTTTCTAGTGATGATCACGCGGTTTTAGAAATCACGGTGAGTCCGAAGGGCGGGATCAGTTCGGCACAGTCGAGCATCGCCATCCAGGGGAAGTCCATTAAGAGCGACATGATTCTCGGCGGCAATGAAGGTGGAAAAGCGATCATGAGCACCGAGGGGGCGGTTAAAATCGGCACGGATCTGGTAGCCGATCTATCATCGAAGTTGCTGCGTGAAAACATCGTCGAAGCCGGGCGGGTATCTTTTCCTGCGGTCATGCGGCACAATTATAACCGACTTTTCCAAGCCATTCGGCTGGATGATAAGCCCGTCCCCCCGACAAGTGTGCCGCAACCTGTCGCAGTTACTCCAACTCCGCCGGTGACTCCTGCTGAGCCCGCAAAGCCCGAGGAGCCTGTGCCCTCAGCCGCTCCGGTGCCTGAGACGGTTCCGCTGGAAGTGAAGCCGTTTGAAAAGTGAATTCTGCGGTGCTTTTAGCGCTTCTGATCGAGCACGAGGAAGGCATCGCCCGCGCCATTTGAATCCGTGAAGCCTTCGGCTTGCGGGCACTGGAGAAATTCGCGAAAGCTCGTAATTTTTTGCTCACTGATCCATGGGCGACTCCAGTTTTGAAGATCGGTGAAATTCACATCTGCCGTGATGTCTTGGCGGCCGGGATTTTCATAAATGGCGGAACCTTCGAGTCGTTGCTGGAGTAAATAGGCACGGATGTTGCCTCGGGAGCGGCGATGGTAGAGGCTCTCTGCGGTCGAACCGTAGTCGATGGTGAGCATCCGTCCGGATTTCCAGTGAGGGAGCCATTCGCTGAGATAGCGGCGGTAGGAGTCGTGCACTTCGATCCATTGTCCAAGTGGATGGCTCGCGAGAAATGAGGATGAATCTGGCAGCGGGGCAGGGGAGAGCAGGGATTCGTGCGCTCGTTTCTGCTCGTCGAAATGCACGGCGAGCTCTTGCCAGTCGAGGTCGGTTTTTTGAAAGCGGCGGACGGGGAACGCATCGACTAACTCATTCGAGTAGAGGATGGCATTTCCCCCGCAGGCGGCGAGAGCTTGTTGTGGACTGCAGTGCCAGATGGCCTGCTTGCCGAGGAGTTTGCGTTGTTGCTCGGCAAGTGGTGCTGAGGTTTCTACCAGGTGAAGCTTCGTTCTGAAACGGGTATGCCAGGGCATGTGGCGGAGGATGTCGGCTGCAAGCGTGCCTTCACCGGGTCCGATTTCAATGAGGTTTCGGCAGCTGAATTCGCGAAAGGCCCGGATCGCCCAGGCGGCGATGGCTTTTGCGGGTGCGTCTGAAAGCATCGGCGCGGTGGTGAAGTCGCCACGTCGTCCGACGCCGGTGATCCGCCGGGTGTAGTAACCGTGCTGCGGATCGTGCAGCGCTTGGGCCATGAATTGCTCGAAGGGGATGGGGGAGTGAACGTCGAACATCGAACATTGAATGGAAGAGAAGTGAAGACGACCCAAGAAAAAGCCGTGCTCCTTTGCAGGGGCACGGCTTTCTGAAAATTCAGATTACGCGAAGGTCAAGCGGTCGCCGCTGCCGCAGTGCGAGCCTTACGGATCATGCTGTTGACGGTCTCGGAAGGCTTGGCTCCGACGGCCAGCCACTTGTCCGCGATCGCGAGATCGATGGTGAAGTTAGTTCCTTCAAGGCCTGGATCGTAGGTGCCGAGTTGCTCGATGAAGCGGCCGTCACGGCGCTTGCGGCTGTCAACAGCAACGATTTTATAATAAGGGCGGTCTTTGGTGCCCTTGCGGTTGAGTCGGAGAGATACGGACATGAGATTAAGTCGTCTTTTACGTTTGCCCGGTAAGCGGGCGGGCGCGGAAATTGCAAGATCCCCCACGGCTTGCCAAGCAGAATCTTGGTGAAATTAAGGTTTCTTTCGGTTTTCGGAGAAATCGGGGTATTTCAGTCGGTGGATTCGGGGCGGGAGACGAGGGTGGTGAATTGGGTTTCGATTTGTTTCAAGAGCTCGGGATTCTCGATTTTTTTCCCATCCAGTGTGGTGATGTAGAGCGTGTCCATGGCCATGCCCTTGTCGGTGCAGATCCGGGCGTGGGCGGTATTGAGTCCGTGCTGGTTGACGGCGTGGAAGAGGTCGTGCAGCAATCCGATGCGGTCGAGTCCTTGGATTTCCACCGTGGTGCAGGCGGGGTGCATTTCATTGCTGACGTACGCGCGGACGGGCACGGTGATACCGTGATCCGAGCGGGGTTTGAGGAAATTCACCTTGCGGCGGAGATACTTCTCCGGGTCGTAAGTCTCGGCGATGAGGATGGCCTCGAAGGTGTCGAGAAAGCGTTTGCGAGTGGAAGCGGTGGAGACGGGTTCGAAGTTGGTGGTGCAGACGCGGAAGATGTTGACGACGATACGATCCAGTCGGGTGAAGAGATCGGCAGAAAGGATGTTGATTTGCTCGGAGGCGAGGGCACAGCAGATTTTTTCTAGCAGGAGTGACTTGTCGCGAGTGGCGATCACGAGTTCGGTATAGCCTTTTTCAGGTTGATCGATCCACTTGATGCACGAAGCGTGTGGGTCGGAGGTGTCGGCTTCGCGTTGGAGGAAATGGCGGACGGTGCGGACTTGGGTGACGATTTGAGCAGCTTGGCGGAAGCTGAATGCTGCGTCCGGCATTTGTTCAAAATGCTGCCTCACATCCGGATGATAGTCCTCGCGCATGATGCTGATGACTTCCTCGCGCAGGGCGCGGCGGTCGGTATCGAGTTTGCTAGAATATTCTTCCCGCCCACCCTCGAGGAAATTACGGGTGGCGGTGTGGAGTTGGAGCATCAGGCTTTCCTTCCAACCGGTCCAGCCGTCGGGTGAGGTGGCGTTAGAATCGGCGAAGGTGAAGAGGAATAGCGCGTCGAGATTGGTGGTCGTCTTGACGATGTTGGCGAACTCGGCGATGACGGCTGGATCGTCGAGATTCCGGGCGGTCGCGGTGCGCCAAAAGCTCAGGTGGTTGTCCACGAGAAACATGATCAAGCTGCGCCGGGCACCGCGGATTTGGAGGCGGTTGCAAAGCCGTGAGGCGAGCATCGCGGAGCCGTCGATGTGTTCCCGCACGTTTTCGGCACGACCGGTGTCGTGGAGGATCATCGCGATGTAGAGCGCGTAGGCGTCCTCGATTTTGTGAAACAATTGCCGATAGATTTCCCTCCGTGGGTTGGTCTCGGAGATGAGTTGGTCGAGCTGCTCGACACAGCGCAAGGTGTGTTCATCCGCAGTGTAGCGGTGGAAAAACTCATGTTGGACGAGACAGTCCAACGCGCCAAATTCTGGTAGATAGTGTCCGAGGAACCCGACGCGGTGCATCTGACGCAGGCTGCGTGCGACGTCTCCTTTGCGCTCGAGGATGGCTTGGAAGGTTTCGCGATTGGACTTCGCATAGCGAAAAGGCCGGTCGATGAGATTCCAGTGCTCTTTCACTAGCTTACGCATCGGCGGGCTGAGCCTCAGCCCGCGGACTTGGCAATGTTGGAAGAGTCGCATCATCCGGCCGGAGTCGTCGAGGAAGATGTCAGGGCTGGCTGGATAAATCCGGCCTTCTCGGGCGATGAAACCGTCGAACTCCTCGCGGCTTTTTTTGCGGAAAGTGAGGAACGATTTCAGGCTTAAATCGGCTTGGTTCTCCTCCTCGATTTGGAAGCTCTCCATCAAAGAGCCGGTGTGTTGATAGATATTCCGAGTATGGCGATAGTAGTCGCGCATGAATGCCTCGGTGCTGCGGAGAATACTCTTCTGCGGATAGGCAAATGCGGTGGCGACGACTCCTTGGAGTTGAAGGGTAAGTTGGTCGGTGGCTTTTTCCGCGTGGTAGTGGAGCTCATTTCGCACGCGGTGGAGGAAATCATAGGCCTCCTCAAGCTCACGATGTCCGGTGGTGGTGAGGAGTTTTGCATCAACGAGATCCTTGAGGTTCTTGCTGCCGCGTTTGACAAGTGCGACCCACTGGATGTTCTGATAGTCGCGCATCGCCCCGCAGCTTTCTTTGACGTTCGGCTCTTGGAGGAAGACGGTGCGTGAGTATTTTTGGTGGCGGGTGCGAAGATCTTGGCGGCGGAGATCGAAAAACGCGGCCTGTCCTTTGTGAATGCATTCCTTGCTGAAGCGATCCTGAAACTGTGCGAAGAGTTTCGCGTCGCCCGCGATCAGGCGGGCGTCCATCAGAGAGGTTTTGTTTTGCTGGTTGGCCTTGGCCTCTTCGATGCACTCGTTGATTGAGCGGCAAGCGTGGCCGACCTTGAAGCCGACGTCCCACAGCAGATAGAGAAGATTCTGGATGAATTCTTGAAGCGGTAGTGGGAGCTTGGTCGACGCCCGTGGCAGGAGGAAAAGCAGATCAATATCCGAGCGTGGATTGAGCGTGCTGCGGCCATAGCCGCCGGTGGCGACCAGGGCAATTGGCAGCGCTTGGCCCTCGTTAGCTCGAATGGAAGCCTCGTGGATGGTGCGTAAAACTGTGTCGATTAGTTTTGCACGGGCGTGAGCGATTTCCAAGCCGCCCGCGCCGGAGCGGTGATAGAGCAGAATTCGGTGTTCTTCGACTTTGAGAAACTTTTTGTAGAGATCGATCTGCTCGGTCGGCGAGAGCTGGCCTTCGAGCGCAGGCTTGAGGACTTCCCGGGCATGTGTTTCGAGGTTTTTCAATTGATAGAGCATTGAGGACGGCGAAAATGAGAGGTTTTCCTTGAAAAGGTCAAGTCAAGCAGCCCATCCGTGTGCCTATCTTCGCGTAGAGTTCGGTTTGATGGGCGGAGTTTCCCAGAAGATCGGCCTCAAGTTGCACCACTCCAGGCTCGAAAAGTGTAAGCGTCGATGAGCCACCGAAGGCAAAGTAGCCTTTTTCCGCACCCTTGGCTACGGGTTGACCGGGCGTGAAGGTTTGCTCGATGGTGCCCACGCAGGTCGCACCGATTTCCAAACAAAGCACGGTGCCGAAGCGCTCGGTTTTCAGCTCGGTGATCGTGCGCTTGTTAGTCCAAAGGTAGGCGAGGCGCTGGCGCAGGGCGATGGGGTTCACGGAAAAAAGCGGGCCATCAATGAGGCGCGTTTTGCTCGGAATACCGGCTGCTGGGAAATGAAATCGATGATAGTCCACCGGACACAGCCGCGATAAAACTAGCGATCCATCCGCATAATGCGTCGCCATTTCTCGACTCCCGAGCAGGGCCGTGAGATCGAATTTTTGACCTTTCACAAACACTCCGGCGATGTCTGAAGCTCGCGCAAATCCCAGGTGCCGACCATCCGCCGGGAAGACGACACTTGATTCATCGGCATCGATCGGCCGGGCTGCGGGTTTGAGTTTTCGGTAGAAAAACTCGTTAAAACTCCGATAGGACTCCGGTAAATCCGCGAAATCCGCCGGATCCAGCCCGTATTGCGCGATGAACGGACGGACGCGCGCTGCCGATTCCGGCTTGTCCATGCGTTGCCCATACCACTTCGAGAAGAATGGGCGCTTCACGAAAGCCGCCAGCGAGAGCGCCCCCAGCGGATTTCCATACGACCAACGCAGGAATCCCTCGCCATAAACTTGTTCAGTTTCGAGATTGCCGGTGTGGCGGTTAAAGTAGCGGATCGGTTCCACGGCGGGCTTGTAGTCCGGCATTTCCCGAACCGCAAGGATAGCTCGTCGTGGGAGTATACCCTCTAGGCACCAGCCGGCAGACACGGGTTCTGGGGAAAATCACATGGGCACGAGTTTTTTCAGGCACCCCCGCTATTTGTTTCACCCTAGTTGCTATTCTGCGGCGCTACCGGTGTCATGGGTGATAGATTTTTTTCTCTATGATCCATTCCGCCACCTTTGGATTAAGCCACGGGTGAGTGGTTTCACCTCCTGAAATCGCATTGCGGATTTCCGTCGCAGAGGCCGGATGCTGGCCTTGGATGATGTGGAGTCGGTAGCCATCACGCGGGTTTGGTCTTTCACCACGGGCGAGCACGATGAACTCGACGCATTTTGCGAGGCGTTCCGGGTTTTTCCAATTTGGGAGCGCGTCCCACTGGTCGCCGCCCATGATCCAGTAGAGACGTGACCCGGGAAATCGTGCCGCCATGGCTTCGACTGTCTGGTAGGAGTAACTTGGACTGGATTGCTGCAGTTCGAAATCGTCGATCACCGCCCAAGGTAAATCGGTGGTGGCGAGGTGGAGCATTTCGCAACGATTGTCGCCGCTGGTGGGGCGTGTGCCTTCCTTGTGGGGGGAAATCCGGCACGGTAGGAAGCGGACCTCGTCGAGATCGAGCATGACTTTTGCCAACTCGGCAAGATGGAGGTGCCCGAGATGGACTGGATCGAAGGTGCCGCCGAAGAGCGCGATTTTCCGCTGTGCGGTCATTTCAGGAAAACGCTACGAGGGAAAATGTGGCTATTCAAGCGTCGCTTCGCTTTACCTGCTTCGGTAAACGTGGGCAGTGTCCCGATCAGTGGACAATCATTTTCAACTTCTCTCAATCGAGCCCTGCCTGGTGATTTCTGACGAGGTCTTGCGGGATGTATTTCGTGAGGCCGGCCGGTTGGCACACCCGGATGCCGGCGGTGGGGAAGGGGACTTTGCGAAATTGCGCGGGGCATTCGCGGTGGTTTCGAGTCCATCGCGGCGATTGCGGGCTTGGTTAGAATTGCGTGGCACACCGGGCGAAATTCGCGGCACCATCGAAGCCTCGCTGATGGAGGTGTTTTCCGAAGTTGGTGCTGTGACTCAGCAGGCGGAGACGCTGATCCGCAAGCGTGAGGAAGCGAAATCAGTGCTCGTGCGGGCGATGTTGGAGGGGGAAACTCAGATTTGCCGTGAGGCTGTCGAAAAGATGATTGCGAAAGTGGAGTCGTTCATCATCCAAGAGTGTGCGTCATTTTCTGAGTGGGAGCACTCAGCGAATCTGGATATCGAGCTTGCTTCGAAAGTCGCAAGAAATCTGGCATTCCTCGAAAAATGGCGCGCGGGTCTCCGCAGCAGCTACTCCCGCTTGGTCTAGCGAACGGGAACTGCCTTAGGGGCGACGATGATGGCCTTCGGTGCGCTGGTCCGGGAGAACTCGGAAGTGCGGCTGAGATACCACAAAAACGTGCCGCCGCCGATGACTGCGACGAAGGTGAAAAAGACGAGCAGGATGCCGAGACACGATTTCATGGAGGTTTTTTAGAAGAAGTGCCGATGACTAGCCAGCGGGATTTGAGGATTTCCACTCGATTCGGGCGGCGAAGGCTCCGTCCATTTGATCACGAAATGGCAGTGAGTCACGTGTCGAATGAAGCGAGCATTCGGGATGATTTGCCAGAAATCCCTCGACCAGTCCGAGGTTCTCATCGTGCTCGATGGAGCAGGTGGAATACACGATCCGCCCGCCGGGCTTGAGACAGGCGAGGGCATTTTCGAGAATTTTCCGCTGCGTGACGGCGATTTTTTCGATATCGGGTGCTTGCAGGCGCCAGCGCACATCGACTCGGCGACGGATCACACCGGTATTCGAGCAGGGCACATCGAGTAGAATTCCATCGAAGGAATTGTGCCACTCCGGCGGCGCGGGGTGGGTCCAGTCGTGGACGGCGATGGTCGCCTTGCCGGCGTGCAGGCGTGCGAGATTTTCCTCGAGGCGAGGCAGTCGCTTTTCATTGGAGTCGGTGCAGAGCAAAGCCTCTGCCGACCCAAGTGCGGCAGCGATGAGAAACGCCTTTCCACCCGGGGCGGCGCAAGCGTCGAGGATGCGTTCGCCGGGTTGGGGATCGAGCAACTCGACCGAGTGGCGAGTCGCTGGATCTTGGATATACACTGCGCCGGAGGCGAGTAGTGCTGAGGGTAATGAGCCTTCGATTTTGAAAAAACCAGGAGCGTTCTTCACGGGAGTCCCGGGTAGGGATTCGGGAGCGGGAACTAGCGGATTCACGCGGAAATAATTCACCGCCGGAAGGTTATCCCATTCCATCAGGGAAATCGCATTGCGGGTGCCGAATGCCGCGCGCCAACGGTTGTAGAGCCAGTCCGGATGTGAGTGGGCGACGGGCTGTGGGAGATCAGAGATTTCATCCATCAAGGGCTTGCGGGCCACCGTGGCACGGCGCAGAACCGCATTGATGAGGCTGCGGACGCTGGCTTTTCCCGCTTCGACCGTCTCATTGACGGCCGCGTGATCGGGGAGATTGAGGATGAGCAACTGGCAGAGTCCGACGCGCAGGATGTCACGGGTTTCTGCATCCAGTTTTCCTTCCCTCAGCTTGCCGATCCAGTGGTCAAGCAAACGGCGATGGCGCAGTACTCCGAAGAGAATCGCCTGCAACAATCCACGATCGGACGAGGATAGCTTGCGGCGTTGGGCGTGGCGCTCGATGAGAGTTTCGGCATAGTCATGGCCCTTGGCCCAAGCGCGGAGAGCGGAGACCGCAGCTTGGCGGACGTGAAAGTTTTTGGCGGACATGGAGAGTAACGGTCGATTATCCGTGATCACGTAATAGTGACGACGGTCCGAGTGCGGTATGACTATTTTGCTGGCAGGACAAATGACAGCAAAATCAGGTTGGTGGGCTCCGGGACCTCCCCCCCCGGAGCCAGCCGCCCGCGAGAGTCGCTTGCTCTTGCGAAGACACGCTGAGTCAGCCGGTCATTCCCGACCACGACCAAAGTCCTGGATCGAGCTCAAGACGAGCGGAGTGGGCAAGCGAGACAGGATCGGCGTCATCGTGCAGTACCGCGAAGACCGTGGAGCCGGAGCCGCTCATCAAGGCGGCATAAGTTTCTCGGCGTTCGAGCAGCCATTGCTTGAGCTCGGCGAGGAAGCGGTGTTTTTCGAAAACTGGGCGTTCAAGGTCATTCACGAGTGTTAAGCCATTGTGGATCTGAGGCTCATAACTTACACTTGGTATTTCAAACGATTGTTCCCATCGTCTGTATGCATCGGGCGTTGATGCTTCGAATTCTGGTTTGAGAAGTAAAACGCGCATGGCGGGAGGCGGCGGAACCGCTTCGACCTTTTCGCCTCGTCCCGTGCCGCGAGACGCTCCTTCGGTGAGAAAAAACGGGATGTCCGATCCCAGGGAAGCCGCTAGATCATGCAGCGCAGTGACTCCGAGTTTGAATTCATGGAGTCGATTGAGCCCAAGTAGTGTCGTCGCAGCGTCGCTGCTTCCTCCTGCGAGTCCGGCTCCGTGGGGGATTTGTTTTTTGAGCGAAATTCCGCATTTGCAGGCGCTTCCGATTGCTGATTCGTAAGCGCGGACGGCTCTGACCACCAGATTTTGCTCGTCGGATGGCACGCTGGGATCATCGCATTGAAATGAAAATTCAGTGGCCTCACGAAATTCGAGCTGATCGCAGAGGCGGGGTAATTTTACCATCAGGGTGTCGATCTCGTGAAATCCATCTTCGCGCTTGCCGAGGACTCGCAGTGAGAGGTTCAATTTCGCAGGGGCATTGAGGGTCAATGAGTTCATGGCGTAAAATCGCGGGTGATGAGGGCCATCATGCGTCCGGTTTTGCCGGATTCGAGCCGATAGCTGTAAAAACGATCTAAATCCGCAGCGGTATCGAGTCGGCAGTCGTGAAACATCCCGATCCCGGCCAACTCAGCTTGCTTGCCGATTTCGCGGGCGAAATCCACTTCGTAATGAGGTGGTCGGATGCAAGGGCCCAGCACCGAGACGAGGTCTTCCCGGCGCGTGCCGAAATTCTGGGTCATCATTTCGGCGGCTTTTTCTAAAATATTGCCTTCGGTTCCTTTTTTCCCGGAATGTAAGAGTCCGATGGCTCCAGTTCTGCGGTCCGCAAGCCAGATCGGCCCGCAGTCTGCGACGTAGATGGCAAGGACTACACCGCTTTTAGCGGTGAGGAGTCCGTCGACTCCTGCGACCATGGGCAGGCCATCGGGCGCGATTTTTTGAGAGACGCCGGGGACGATTGCGATTTCTGTGCCGTGGACTTGCTCAGCCCGCCACCACGGAGCGCCTGGTGCGGCGAGTTTAGCGACCGCCATCTCGTGATATGGCCGCAGTTGCTTCATTGTTTCATCCCGGTCTCCGGTGATGGGTAAATCGACCACGCGCTCCACCCAAGTCGCGCGAACGCCTGGGATTTCGTGCAAGATATCTAAAAAGGGGAACGCCTCCGTCACCCGGGGAAGGTAACGGAGGCGTTATCGATTCGCCAAGCTGGTTTATTTCAGAGGCGAAAACGATCAATCACGCGATGGCACGGCCTTGAATGGCGCGCTTGGTGTGTTCGACAGTTTCGGCCTGATCTTCATCCATGCCTGCAAGAATGCCGACCAGATCGTTGGCAATCTCCGTGCGCATTTTTGCGACGAGCTCGATGCCCTTCGCGGTGATGCGGACCATGATTTTACGGCGATCTTCAGCGGCATGCACTCGCTCAACGTAGGACAGTTTCTCCAACCGATCGACGAGGCCGGTAGCGGCTGCGGTCGAGTGGCCCATCTTTTTCGCAATGTCGGACATCGTGAGATATTCTTCGCTGGATAGGTAGGTTAGGAGGAAGAACTG
>JANPAU010000103.1:0-13352 GCA_031430055.1 Akkermansiaceae bacterium
GTTGGGATCCTCGGCGTTGTCTTCTTCTTCGAGGCGGAGGCGGGTGCGCTCGTTCCGATAGAGAACGTAGTGGGTGGCGGCCTTGAAGTGGCCTTGGCGCATGAGTTCTTCCTGGACCATGTCCTGGACGTCCTCGATGTGGACGAAGGAGGAATCGCCGGTGCGGATGCGGTCGGTGACGCCCTTGGCGATGTCGATGGAGGGCTCGGGGTTTTCCTTGATGGTTAGAAATGCTTTTCTAACGGCGATCTCGATTTTGGTCTCGGACCATGGGACGACGTTGCCATTTCGGCGGATGAGGCGGACGGGCAGGGAATGGGGGCCTATGTGGACATCGACGGTGCCGGTTTTTTCCATGGAGCGGCGGAAGGCGAGGGACTTGGCGACGTCGTGGGCTTCGTTTTCGACGAGGGCTTTTTCGATGAGGAGGTAGAGATCGCCTTCTGATAGACGGAGGCGACCGCCGGTGTCGAGGGACTTGGTGAGGGAGGATGCGACGGCGTGGGCGACGTCTGAGACGAACTGGCGGTTGACGTCGGAGAAGATGGAGGTTTCGTCCTGCTGGCGGGAGATGAGGAGGTCTGCCAAGGAATCGCCGATGGCATCGGCGACGTCTTCTAACGAGAAGTGGGAGTCGGTGGTGCCGCGAGTGATGGTGATGTCGGTGACGGGTTGGCGTTTTTCCGTGGAGAGAACATCACGCCAGTTGAAGCCGCGGTCCGTCAAAGAGAAGCGATCGGTGACGACTTGTTTGAGAGCTAGGTCTTCGTTGAGGTTGAGGGAGCGGTACATAAGTTTTGTGGAGCGAGATTTAGGAGAAGAAATAGGAAGAATGAGAGGGATGAGAATGATGCTCGGGGCGAGGCGCCCCGGCAACGGACTGGGGCAAGATGCCCCAGCCACTTTGATTTACAGCTCGTCGTCGTCGACGGAGGCGAGGGCGGAGGCTTTTTGGTATTCGGTCACGCGGCCTTCGAAGAAATTGGTTTCTTTTTTGATGTCCATCATTTCGGCGAGCCAAGGGAAGGGGTTGCTAACCGAGTCGTTGAGCGGGGCGAGGCCACAGCTGGTGAGGCGGCGGTCAGCGATGTAGTCGATGTATTGCTCGAAG
The DNA here is from genome assembly GCA_031430055.1 of Akkermansiaceae bacterium. Taxonomy (GTDB): domain Bacteria; phylum Verrucomicrobiota; class Verrucomicrobiia; order Verrucomicrobiales; family Akkermansiaceae; genus Luteolibacter. The sequence goes on from JANPAU010000103.1 coordinate 1,112, forward strand.
TCGGCGGAGTTAAGGCCGAGGCCACCGACGGGGAGGCAATCGCGGATGAAGGACTTTTCGAGGGTGATGCCTTCTTTCATGGTGGCGCGGAGATCCTCGCGGAAGTCCTCGGTCCAGATGTCCGGGTTCTCGTCGATGAGGTCCATGAGGAGATTGCGGAAGACTTCGATGTGGTTCGACTCGTCGCGCAGGGTGTAGCGGAACATTTGGCCGATGCCGGGGAATTTGTTCTGGCGATAGAGGCTGAGAATCATGCCGAAGAGGCCGTAGAATTGAGTGCCTTCCATGACTTGGCCGAACATGAAGATGTTCTTGGCAAGGGCCATTTTGTTCTCGGTGACGGTGAGGTCGATGTCGCGGCGGAGGGCTTTGCTGTTGGAGGTGACAAAAAGGTTTTTCGCTTGGATGGAGGGAATGTCCTCGAACATCGCCTCGCATTCGTGCGGGTTGATGCCGAGCGAGGAGATCATGTAAACGAGGCTGTCTGCGTGGATATTTTCCTCGTGGGCGTGGCGGCCAAGGACGAGCTTGAGTTCGGGGGCGGTGACGACCTCGCGGACGACGTGGAGCACATTGTCGCCGACGATTCCTTCTGCGGCGGAGAAGTAGCCGATGCCCATCTTGATGATCCAGCGCTCGACGTCGGAAATCTCGTCCGAGCGCCATTGCTCGACGTCCTTTTGCATCGAGACGTCCTCTGGCTCCCAGTGGTTATTCTTCATGGTCTTGTAGAGGTCATACGCCCACTGGTATTTCAGCGGGAGGATGTTGAAGAACATGGTTTCCTTGCCGTTGATGACGCGCTTGCCGGCGTAGGCAAGCTCGGCTTTTTCTCGGTCGAGGACGAAGGTCTTATTTCCGAGGGAGACGGTGGTGGTGGCGGCGGGTGCAGAAATGGCGGACATACAAAGGAATAGGATGGGAAATGAGGAATTCAAGGATGCTGCGAGTGGCTAGCAGCGTCATGGAGACTGCCAGCAACGAGTGGGCGGGGTCAACCCGATTTTGCTCATGTAGTATCCACAAATTATTCACAATACAAGATGTGGTGGTTTAGAGATCGTCTTTACGTTGTAAATAGTGAAGAGGATCTAGGGCTTATGAGGATTGCCCCGAAGATCTGTTTGAGAGTCTAGGGGTGAAGAAATTTTCTACTAATTGTTAGGAATCGGCTTGGTGTTGGAAATTTGAAAAATATCCTTAATTTTTATGAAGCATCGGATTACTTTTCCGTTTTTCCGGTGCAAGGCATTGGTAGGGAAATGTAAAACTTTTACTCTTGAGATCAATTTAAAGCAAAAGGCGTGAAAAAGCCGCCTGCCCGGGATGGGGAGGCGGCTGAAATCGAGAGAAGAGCGGGCAGGAATGCCTGCTTTAGTTTTCAGAATTTCCAGTCGTGTTGGTCGAGATCGCAGACGCAGGCGGCGAGCAGCAAGATACAAGCGGCGATGTCCTGCTTGTTGCAAGATTCGATGGTCTGGTGGATGTGGCGGGTGGGAATGGAAACGGCGCCAGCGATGGAGCCACCGGCGACCATGCGCTGGAGGCTGGCGGTGTCGGTGCCGCCGCCGGCGAGGATTTCCGGCTGCCATTTGATTTTGTGGCGCTTGGCGGCGGATTTCATGAATTCAATCATTCGGTAGTCGCAAATGACGGAGGAGTCCATGAGCTTGATGGCGGCACCCTCGCCGAGGGAGGTGCAGCACTCTTGCGGGGTGGAGCCGGGGACGTCATAGGCGATGGTGGTGTCGAGACCGAAGCCAAAATCTGGCTGGATCTGGAGGGCGGAGGCTTGGGCGCCACGGAGGCCGACTTCCTCTTGGACGGTGAAAACGGCGTAAAAGTCGTAGGCGGGCTTGCGCTTGGATTTCTTCAGCTCGCGGAGTGTCTCGATGAGGACGAAGACGGAAGCGCGGTTATCGAGGGATTTCACATTCACGCAGTCGCCAAGCTCGATGAGCGGCGAGTGGCGGGTGACGAAATCACCGATGGCGACGATTTTCTCGACCTCCTTCTTGGGCAGGCCCGTGTCGATGAAGTAGTCGGTGATCTTGACGGCCTTGTTTTTCTCGTCGGGCGACATAATATGGATGGGTTTGGAGCCCATGACGCCCATGAGATCCTTGCGACCGTGAATGATGACGCGCTGGGAGGTGAGGGTCTTGGGGTCGAATCCGCCGACCGGGTTGAAGCGGATGAAGCCCTTGTCGTCGATGTAGGTGACGATGAAGCCAATCTCGTCCATGTGGGCGGCGGCCATGGTTTTCTTGGCACTGGATTTGCCTTTTTTGAGGGCGATGACGTTGCCCATGTTGTCCACGCGAATGTCGTCGGCGAGGCCTTTGAGCTCGATGAGGACGAGGGCGCGGATTTCTTTTTCAAATCCCGGAGCACCGGGAGCTTCGCAAATTCGGGTGAGCAAGGGGATGTCAATTGGCATGGTGCGGGAAGATTAGCACGCAGATCGGCGGTGACGAGCGAGAAATAATTGCGGCTTGGCGCAGCGTCGTGGAAGGATACATTTCGGCCATGAAAGGACATTTAATCATCGATTTGGCGAACCTGCCGGAAGAGGGTAAGGCAGTTTCTGGCGAGCTGCCGAAAGAAATTTTCGACCTCCCGGAGGACGACGCCCAAGCCGTGGGGCCGCTGGAATATGAGCTCTGGGTACATCGTTTCGGCTCCGAGCTTTTGCTCACCGGGACGCTCTCGGCAGCGTTTGAATTTACCTGCGTGAGGACGCTGCATCCATTTGTACAAACGATCCGGCTGGAAAATGCGGCGATCTCCATCGAGATCGAAAAAGATGGGCAAGTCGACGCCACGGAAGCCCTGCGGGAAGAGATTCTCATCGGCTTCCCCTTGGACCCAAGATGCGAGGAAGGCGACGTGCCGCAGAAGTGTGAAATCGATTCCCGATATTTATCAGTGGACAAGCCCGCAGAAGATGGGCTACCCACTCCGCCCCGCGCCGAGAGTGATGACCGTTGGTCAGCTCTCGACATCCTCAAGGACCAAACTTAACTGAACTACGACCATGGCCGTACCCAAAAGACGCCAATCTAAAAGCCGCTCAAAAATGCGCCGCGGCGCTACCCGCTGGCGTGCACCGATCTTCAAAAGCTGCTCGGAGTGCGGCAGCAGAGTGCCATCGCACATCGCTTGCCCATCTTGTGGGTATTATCGCGATCGTCAGGTGCTCGACGTCGAAGCTCTCTGAAGCTGCAAACGTGCCTTCTGAATCCATTGCCGCTCGGAAATTTTTCCCTGCGGCGATTTTTCGTATTTTCCCTTTTCACCACCTCATTCTTGATCCTGCATGAAAGTCGCGCTAGACGCCATGGGCGGGGACCACGCCCCCGCCATCAACATCGGAGGAGCCATCGACGCTCTACGGTATTACCCAAAGTTGGAGCATCTCTACTTGGTGGGAATTGAGGAAGAACTTCAAGAAGAGTGTAAAAAACAAGGACTGGACCTGAATGACCCAAGGGTCAGCATCGTCCACGCCTCAGAAGTCATCGGGATGGCCGAGCCCGGCGCGAAAACCGTGCGCCGCAAAAAGTTTTCCTCCATCAGCATCGCCATGGACATGGTGAAAGAAGGCCGGGCACATGCCTTCGTCTCCGCTGGAAACACCGGTGCTGCCGTCGCCGCCGCCACCTTGAAATTAAGGACTCTCCCGGGAGTGGACCGTGCAGGCATCGCCTCTGCGCTGCCGAACGAATACGGCATCTGCCACATCCTCGACGCCGGGGCAAACCCCGAAGCAAAGCCTGAGCACCTCGTGGCCTACGCCATCATGGGCACCGCCTTCGCGAAAGGCGTGCTCGGGGTGAAGAACCCGAAAGTCGGTCTGATGTCCAACGGCGAAGAAGACGAAAAAGGCACCAGCTTCACCAAAGAAACCTTCAAGCTGCTCAAACAAACGCCGGGCATCAATTTCGTCGGTAATGTCGAAGGCCGCGACCTTTTCGAAACCGAACTCGACGTCGTCCTCTGCGACGGCTTCGTCGGCAACATCATGCTCAAGACCATCGAAGCGACCGCCAAGGCCGTTTCCAAATGGCTGAAGACCGAGATCCAAGGCAATCCCCTGCGCATCGCCGGAGCCATGCTCGCCCAGGGCGCCTTCAAGGCCCTCAAGGAAAAAAGCAGCTATGAAACCTACGGCGGCAGCCCGCTGCTCGGAGTGAACGGCGTGGTGATCATCGCCCACGGCTCCTCCACGGCACTGGCCGTGCGAAATGCGATCCGCGTGGGCATGGAAACCGTCGAAAACGGCGTGAATCCAAGGATCGAGGCCGCACTTGCGTCCTTGCCAGTGGCGATCCAGGCCGAGGGTTAATTTTAGACAACTTGGATTTTCACTTCGCGCTTGTGGCATCCCGTCGTGGGTTCCAATCTCCCGCCGCATGAGCGAATTGACGTCCCTTTACCAAGTCTGCGTTGCTGGAACTGGCAGCTACGTTCCGGAGAGAATCCTGACCAATGCAGAGCTTGCGGCTACCGTGGACACCAGCGACGAGTGGATCGTCAGCCGCACCGGCATCCGTGAACGACGGATCGCAGCGGAGGGGGAATTCACCTCACACATGGCGACTCATGCCGCCAAGCGCGCGCTGGAACAAGCCGGCCTCGCGGCAGAAGACATCGAGCTGATCATCGTCGCCACCGTCACCCCGGACACGCCGACGCCCGCCACTGCCTGCTACGTCCAGCACAATCTAGGAGCCCATCGCGCCGTCGCCTTCGACATCTCCGCCGCCTGCTCGGGATTTCTCTATGCGATGAAAATTTCCAAGCGCCTGATCTCCGACGGCGCGTTCAAAAACGCCCTCATCATCGGCGCGGAAAAACTCTCGACCGTCACGAATTGGGATGATCGCTCGACGTGCGTGCTCTTCGGTGATGGCGCCGGAGCCGCCGTGCTCCGCCTCGCCGCACCGGAAGAAGGCTCGATCCTTGCCACCGAGATGGGCAGCGACGGCAGCCTCACCCACCTGCTCAACATCCCCGGCGGCGGCAGCGCCCTCCCGCTCACCCAGGCAAATGTGGATGACAATCTTTTCACTCTAACCATGATGGGCAAGGAGGTCTTCAAACACGCCGTCAACCGCATGAAAGAAGCGGCGGAAAAAGTCATCGAACGCGCCGGCCTCAAGGCGGAAGACATCGCCTGCGTGATTCCACACCAAGCAAATCTCCGCATCATCGACGCCATCGCCGACCGCCTCGCCGTGCCGAACGAGCGCGTCTTCGTCAACCTCGATAAATATGGCAACACCTCCGCCGCCGCCGTGGCCATCGCCCTCGACGAGGCGAATCGCACCGGAGCCTTCAAGCGCGGTGATCATATCGTGCTCGTCGTCTTCGGAGCCGGACTGACTTGGGCCGCCGCAGCAATTCGTTGGTAGCCATGTCCTACCGCAGTGCGCCGCAGGAAATCGACGTGATGCCGCCCGGCATCCCGTATATCATCGGCAATGAAGCGGCAGAGCGGTTTTCGTTCTACGGGATGCGGACGATCCTCGTCGTCTTCATGGTGCAATACCTGCACCTCATGGACGGCGCTGGCGGCCGCGAACTCACCGGCAACCAAGCGGTGGAATACTATCACCAGTTTGCAAGCTGGGTCTATTTCACCCCGCTGCTCGGAGCGCTGATCGCAGATATTTTCCTCGGGAAATACCTAACGATTCTTTTGCTATCGATTGTTTACTGCCTCGGACACGCCGCGCTGGCGTGCATGGGATCTTTCGGGAACTCCCCGTGGTGGCTCTTCGGCGGACTGCTCCTCATCTGCCTCGGGTCTGGCGGGATCAAGCCTTGTGTCTCCGCCCACGTTGGCGACCAGTTTGGAAAAAAGAACCACCACCTACTTTCCCGAATCTATAACTGGTTCTACTTCTCCATCAACTTCGGTTCCTTCTTCTCCACCTTGCTCACACCGTGGTTGCTAGAGAAATATGGCCCCCATTGGGCCTTCGGCGTGCCCGGCGGACTGATGGCCATCGCCACCTTCATGTTCTGGCTCGGGCGCAAGCGCTTCGTTCACATCCCGCCCTCGGGCTTCGGGTTTTTTAAAGAAGCATTCTCGCGGGATGGCATCGTCGCGCTCTGCAAACTCATTCCACTGTTCACCTTCATCGCGGTGTTTTGGTCGCTTTATGATCAGACCGGTTCCTCATGGGTGCTGCAAGCCCAGCAAATGAATCTGAACTTCCTCGGCATCAGGTGGTTAGAATCCCAGGTGCAGGCGGTGAACCCGATTCTCATCCTGATTTTCATCCCGCTGTTCACCTATGTGATCTATCCACGGCTCAACCGGATTTCCCCGCTCACCCCGCTGCGCAAGATCGGCCTCGGCATGATCCTGATGACCGCCGCGTTTGGTCTAACCACCTTGATCCAGACCTGGATCGATGCGGGACAACGGCCGTCGGTCGGTTGGCAAATAAGTGCTTACGTGATCATCACCGCTTCGGAAATCATGGTTTCCATCGTCGGCTTGGAGTTCGCCTACACCCAGTCACCCAAGGCAATGAAATCTTGGATCATGTCGCTGTTTCTACTCTCCGTCTGGGGTGGTAATCAATTTACCGCGCAGGTGAATGGCGTGATCGCCATCCCCTCCCCTGCCCGTGTGCAATTCGCAGAAGCTACCGCCAAGTTGCCCACGGAGTGGCAGAACTCGCCGCGCAATATTTCCCTGCCAGGCTATGACGGCATCACCGGTACTCAGGACGACTTCATCGCCCGTGGTGGCCAAGGTCGCATGGACACTTACGAAATTCCCAGTCGCGAAATTTTCCTCGCCGCCGCCAAGCGGATCCAGGCCAGCTCAGGAGAAACATTCCCTCCTAACGACGAGGGCCGAAAACTCATCGCCGACGCGAAAGACCCGTGGGGAAACCCGCTCGTCTACGACCTCATCGACTCATCTCACGCCCGGATTTCCAGCGCTGGCCCGGACCGGATCGCCAAGACCCAGTGGGATCTTGGCGTGATCATCGAAAAGGTCAGCGGCGACACTCCCAACGTCACGGACACTTGGTTAGGCCGCCGCAAGGCTGCACTCGGCATCCAGGAAAAAACAGCCGAAGGCGGCTTCGCAGTGACCGAGTTTTCCGGCGGGCAGAGCAAGCTCGAAGGTGCGGACTATTTCCGCTTTTTCACGTGGTTAGTCTTAGCCGCCACCCTCATTTACATCCCCTTCGCCTACTTCTATCGGCCGAAGACGTATCTCCATGATTGATTAAGAAAGCCGCTTCATCACTGCGGCCGAGAGTAACTTCCCATCCGCACGACCTTCTGCGAGTTCTTGAGCGCGCTTCATCACCTTGCCCATGTCCGCCTTGCCGGTGGCACCGGTATCGGCCACGGCTTGCTCGAGGATTTTCACGAGTTCCTCTTCGCCAAGCGCGGCAGGAAGGTAGCGCGAAAGAATCTCGATCTCAGTCTTTTCCGTAGCGGCCAGCTCCGGGCGACCTGCCTTTTCAAACTGCTCGCACGAGTCCACACGCTGCTTGATTTGCTTGCGAATCACCGCGAGCACCTCGGACTCATCCAGCACAATCGAGAGATTCCCCTTCTCGATGGCGGCATTCATCAGGGCGCTCTTCAATGCGCGCAAGGCATTGAGGGCGACGCTGTCTTTCGCCCTCATGGCGGTCTTGATGTCTTCAGGAATACGGGTGGCGATGGCGCTCATGGCCTTGTCCTATCATGGTCACCCAACGAACCAAGTAAATTGGCAGGCCATCGAATTTCAGATCTTCACGCAAATTTCATCATTGGATACTTGTGCCCATTTTTGGGACAGCTTTCATGTCGATGTGTCAAACGACAAAAAGGATTTTAAACTCAACTCGCTCTTCCCCAAGCCCTGCCCGGCCGATTGCCCGGCCGCCCGCCTGGCGGCGAGGCAAGCGCCCGCGGACCGCTTGCGCAAGGCGTCGTGCGCCAGTTTGATCGCACTTTTTGTCCCAGCAATCGGGATGGCGGCATGCCTCGCGTGGATTCACTCGCGGCCAGGTTTCGAGTGGTCGGCGAACGGTCATTGGCCTTGGCAACTGTGGGTTCTGACGATCTGTGGAACCGCAGCGACTCTCGCGGGAGTAGGCGACTGGCTTTACCATCGATGCATGGCAAAATGCGCGATCAGTCGCAAAGAGCGGCAATGTGAATTGCTCGCACTGGCTGCTGGCGGAGTGCCGGTTTTCGGGATGATGGTGATGGCTTCTATCAGCGAGCAACCCCTCCAATGGCTGCTTCCCGTGATCGTGGGCGTCATCTTCACCACCGCGCTGATTTGCTACGACGAATTCATCTTCCACCGGAAGCGCTGCCAGAAACTCGAGACGCGGCTACATCGGGTGCTTGTCTTCGGCAATGGAGTGGCCTGGCTTGCGTGGGCGCACTGGTGCTTTGTCGAGCGAGCTCTGGTGACCGCATGAAAGAATATGGGTCATGGTGGGAAAGGTCTGGGAGTATGTTGACAAGGCATCCCGAGCTTATCGCCGCAGCGCGTGAAATTAGCGGCTTCGGTGGAGGTGCGCGCTGGATGCATCAGGCAATGATCCTCGTAGGATGGCGCTTACCTCCCTTTCGCGGCCGCGGGATCTACGCCCGGATGGGGTGGTTGAAATACGGAATTTGCATTCTCTCCGGCTTGTCCGGCCTCTCGTTGTTAGTCGCTCTGGGATATCCATGGTTGGCTCTTTGGGTGGCAGTGGCGGCGTTTTACTTCGCCGAGGCCCAGATGGTGTTTCTCTTTCCCGAAGCACTGCGGGGAAGTCGCGCGCCTTGGTCATCAGCCCGGGCACTGACATTTTCCGCCGGGGGAACCTGGCGGGTGATGGCAGAAGTCCTGCCCATCGCGGCACGGATGCTAGCAACCGGTTGGTGGCGCGGCCGGGGACGGGAGACCTGGCTCCAGGGTTGCCTGGCGGTGGTGATTTGGCACCACCATGCAAGCATGGCCAGAAGGAGTTGGGTGGAGGACGCATCCACACTGCCCCGCTTGGAAATAGGCGCGGTTGCACCGCTGTTATTACGAAGTGAGCAGGTGAAAATGGCGGGAGCAGGATCGTTCCGGGTACTCTGGATTTCCGATCTGCACTGGCGCGGCGCGGGGGATGCCGGCACCCTGCTCGCCTTACTGGATCTGGCACGCCGGGCGCGGCCCGACGTCTGTGTTCTGGGCGGTGATTTCATCGAGCACGCAAGAGCGCTTCCTCTGCTCCGCGTGTTGGTGAAAGGCCTCCGGCGGATCGCTCCATGTGTGGCCTTGCCAGGAAATCACGATCAAGGCCGTTTCGCCGAGTCCGTGCCCGCTGCCATCCGCAGCGCCGGCGGTCACTGGCTGCCGGATTCGGGTCGCTTTGAACTAGGGAATCACTTGGGTGGGCTTTTGGAAATCGTCACGCCCGGAGCACCGCCGCCCGCTGCGAATATTCGGCAAATCGTGGCGGCGCACGATCCGGCGGAACTCGATCTGTCGCCACCTGACAAGGGAGCGCTGGTTCTAGCAGGGCATCTTCACGGCGGGCAATGGGTATTCTCCTCAAGAAACGGGCAATTGCTTCCGGCGTCCTGGTTTTACCCCCACGCATGGCTGCGGCGGAATCACCTTGGAGCGGAATGGATCATCAGCTGCGGGGCCGGCGATACCTGCCCCGTGCGGTGGAACTGTCCACGCGAGATCGTAATTTGTGAAATCCTATGAAATATTTTGAAATAGCAGCGGTGTGGGCCTTGTTCTTTGGCAGCAGCGTATTCGGACACGTCGCGCTCAAGCGTGCGGCGGGGAATTCAGCGCACTTCGAGTATGCCAAAGTCTTTTTGCGATCCTCGCCCTCGATTTGTGGCAACGCCGCGCAGGAAAACCCGATGATTTCAAGTCATGGCGGGATGCTTATGAATTTGATGAGAATTTCTGCCCTGTCGGCCGGTTGTTTTGCAATCCCGGATACCGATTGGGCTGCTATTGGAAGCTACTAGGCTATCGCCCGCCGAAGACTTTCTAGGAGGCCTCTTAAACTTGGAGCGCAATCCAGTGCCTGTGCCTTTCCATCAGCGAAAGAATGACCATGAAACGACTTTGTCGCGGTAACGGTGACGAGGCGGCCGGAAGTTCATGATGACCTAGCCCAAGTTTCTTTCATCTGTTAGAGATTCGGCGGTTTTTAGCTGAAATCCATATTTTCCGAGTCGATTTGGCTGAGATTGATTTACTAAGTCGCTGATAACCAATGAGGTTATTTTTAATCGTCTCGAAAATTCGATTTGTAGTGCCTAATAATTTATTTATTTATTGACACCCATTCCAGCTCTGCCATTTTCTCCGGCGTGTATTTCCGCACCAAAACCATCAAAGGCACTCCCGTCGTCCAGCTTGTCGAATCGTTCCGCAACCCGGAAGGGCAACCGCGTCAGCGCATCCTCGCTTCCCTTGGCGATGCCCACCTGCCCGATGCCGAAAAAAGCGGCATCGCGCGTGCCGTCGAAGATCATTTGTTAGGAAAGTCGCCGCTTCCCATCGATGCACCACTCTCGCAAGAGGCCGCCTCCTGGGTGACCCGGATCCTGCAACTCCTCGGCCGCTCCAAGACCGCCAAACCCGCCGCCACCGACAAAATCGACGGCGTGCTACTCGACAAGATTCAGACCGAAAACGTCGTCCAATTCGGCCCCCAATGCGTGGCCATGGCCGCTTGGAACGAGCTTGGACTCACCGGTTTACTCGAAGAAGCCGGACTCAATCCCGCCCAGTCCGCCACCGCTCAACTCATGGTCGCCAATCGCCTGATAGAGCCCCTCAGCGAGTGGGCACTCATCGACTGGTCGCACCGCACCGCCTTGCCCGAATTACTTGGCATCCGCATCACCAAGACCACCAAAGACCGGCTCTATCAGACCAGCGACATCCTTCTCTCGCATCGCAAGACCCTTGAGCAAAAGCTGCGCCACCACGAGGCGCAACTCTTTGACTGCAAGCGCAGCATCATTCTCTACGACATGACTAACACCCATTTCGAGGGACTCTGCGCCAAGAACCCCAAGGCCCGCCACGGCAGGAACAAACAGAAGCGCAACGACTGCCGCCAAGTGGCCGTCGGTATGGCATTTGACGAGCGCGGCCTCGCCCTGGCCCATGACGTGTTCGAGGGCAACATCGCCGAAACCAAAACGCTCGCCACCATGCTAGAGCGACTCGACCTGCACCAACTCCACGGCGACGGCCGCAAGCCTGTCGTGGTGCTCGATGCCGGCTTTGCCTCCGCCGCTAACATCGCCCTGCTTAAGGAGCGCGGATACAGCTATCTCATCAATATCACCCGCGACCGCCGCCGGAAATACGCGGAGCAGTTCGCACAAGACGGCTTTGAGACACTGCCCGGGCGCAAACCCGAAATGCAGGTTGAAGTGCGCCGCATCACCGATCCGGAGGACCAACAAAGCAGCCTGATTCTTTGCCGCAGCGCCCAGCGCCGCACCAAGGAAGTCGCGATGCTTTCCAAAGCCGAGACCCGTCTGCTAACCGATATTGAGGCGCTCCGCAAACTCATCGCCGGGGGCAAACTCAAAAAGCCCGACCTGATCCAACGCCGGATCGGCAGGCTGGAAAAAAAGCACTCACGCGCCGCAAGATATTACACCCTGTGCCACGACGCCGTGCAAGGGTTCACCGCCCAACGCGACGACGACAAACACGGCGAGGCCAGCGAGGCGTTGGGCAACTATGTCCTCAAGACCGATCACACCCTGGATGCCGAGCAAACCTGGTCACTCTACATGACCTTGCTGCAGGCCGAGGAAGGCTTTTGCGCCCTGAAATCGACCCTGGGGTTGCGTCCGAACTATCATCAGCTTGAAGGCCGGGTTGATGGACACATCTTCATCTCGGTTCTCGCCTATCACCTGCTCACCTGGGTGCGCGAAAAGCTGCGGGATCAAGGAGACCTGCGCGACTGGAAAACCCTTAGGCGACTGCTCTCCACCCACATGCTGGCGACCACGTCCTTGACCCTAGAAGACGGGCGGATGCTGCACATCCGCAAGCCCACCGTTCCTGATGCCGAACAGGCGACGGTTTACCAGCGGCTCGGTATCGATTGGAAAGCGGCCTTCCCCACGCAAAAAACCTGGGCGAAAGGGGAAGTGGTTTTGTAGTGCCTTTGGGGACAACTCCCAAGCTTTACAAGCCTTCCAGCGCTCCCGTAAGAAACTTGGGCTA
>JANPAU010000104.1:0-4056 GCA_031430055.1 Akkermansiaceae bacterium
GCCATTACCTGTCCGGAGCCCCTGATTTCGCGCGCTTCATCGTAATGAGAATGACCCCATTGGCGCCGCGTGACCCGTACATCGTGAGGTCGGTGGCATCCTTGAGCACTTTGATGGAGGCGATGTCGTAGGGATTGATTCCCGCAAGACTCCCACCCTGTTCGCGAAAAAGCATCACGGCAATGAAGACGAGTTCTACGCGGATTTGCTGTCCCACCTCATCAAAGGACGGCTGAAGAAAGAACAGAAGCTGGTGCTCAACGTCGCACATCGCGGCTCCAGCACCCGCGCCAAGGTTTTGGAGGAGGCTCTGGGGAAAGCAACCCACCGGGCCCTTGGCAAATGGGAACAGGGAGATTTGAAAACCGAGGTGGTTTTCAACGTCCAAACTCCCCTCACGGAACCTCTCCTCTGCGTCGCTGACTACCTTTGTTGGTCCGTCCAGCGGGTATTCGAAAGGGGGGAGGTGCGCCACTACGACTATCTCCGGGAAAAAATCCGCCTGGTTGTGGATCTCTACGACCGCGAAAAATACCAAGGTTCCCGGAATTACTACGACAACAAGAGGAACCCCCTCACCTCCGAAAATAAATTAGGCCCGCCGACCACCTGAGCGGGATACCCCGCGACGCCATGGAGACGACTTTCAGTGGCAGCAGGCCTAGGGAAAAAGAGACGGAAATCGGGCCACTGTCAACTCCACACCTAAACCGTTGCCGCAAATTCGTCCTGCCATGATACCCACCGCCGGGGGGCAATCCTGACAGTCCGGGGGCACCGGTTACAGTCCACGCCCGTCGCTCGTCGTCGGACTTTTTCCGGATCGGCGGCAGACCGACGGCTTTCGCGTGCTGCGCGGACTGCTCGTGCTCCAGCTCTTCCCATGCAGCGAAGGGATCCGGCTTCTTTGGGAGCAGGCGGTCGCGCCGGGTGGGCTGGCCAGGTTCCGTCGATTCAAATAATATGAGGAAGAGTGGAATCTCACGATCGGCAGATGCATGAGAAAGGTGAGCAAGCTCACCGCAGCTTCACTCTTTTAGACTTGGGCGAGTTCCGATTCAAGATCTGCGGCTCGGCGGCGTGCGGCCGACGCTTCCTGTTCGGAGGTTTTGGCCTGAAGCTGTGCCTTGGTCGCCTCGGATTTTCCCGGCTTGTCTCCGCTGAATCCCTCCGTCATATTTGCCCCATGAATTCGCTTCGCTTGCGTGCTGTCCTTTATCAGGAAGATGGGCTTTGGGTTGCCCATGCCTTGGAAATGGATCTCATCGGCACGGGCGCGACGGAGAGCGCGGCCTTGAGGGAATTGCGGGGAAACGTGGAGGCACAGCTTTCATTTGCCGCTCAAGAGGAGATGAATCCGTTCCGCCCCGCGCCGCCGGAAATCCAAGCGCTTTGGGAGCAAACCAACTTGGCCGCGATTGGCTTGGGGCGCTCCAAGGCAAAGGAAAGGATGCCCACTGCGGTCGTTTCTCTCAAAATACAGACTCTATCATCGCGATGACATGGCGGACGCTCTCGCCGCTGCCTACTGCCAGCACAAGCGAGGTGGCGATCCAGAAGCGGCCTTGAATGCCGACTACTCCGTCTGCGTGAGCGACATTCTCCGGCATATCGACAATAGCGAAATCCTACACAAACCCGACAATTACTTCTGGGGCCACTTTCATTCCTTTTTCGAGGAAGGTGACCGTGTCGTGGAAGAAGCGGGCAGCGCTTACCATGACTATCTGCTGGTGAGAAGGGACCGTTTGGTTTGGAAAACGGAAAGCCTTCACATGTTGCCCAAGGGTTTCTCTCTAAAGCACGGAGCCGAGGCGACGACTTTGAGTAGCGTCTTGGCGGCTCCGCTCGGGATGCTGGCGTGTTGCTCCCATTTGTGTAAGGTGCGAACGCTCACGCCGATGAGCTGGGCGAACTTGGTCTGGCTGATGCCCATGGCGCTGCGAATGCTGGCGGGATCGACTTCCGTAGGAGTTGGCGACGGAGGATCAGGTAAGGTAAGGCCTGCTGCGTCCCATTGGACGATGGTTTCCTCGGCCAAGCGTTTCAGGGTGCGGAAAACGATAACTGGGTCGCTGCCGTGGTCGCAGTCACCACACAAGCCTTCGATGCTGCCGATAAAGACACCATCTTCGTCGCTCCAACGCACAGACTTGGGATAAGCTGCGGCGCGACGGCGAATTTCCGGGGTAATTTTCATTGCTGTGATTCTTTGATTTTTTCCTGAACCTGACGTTCGAAACTGCGGCGCGTGGAGCCTTATCGCCCGCATGAAGAGCGCGACTTGATCGGGAAGCAAGATGCCGAGAGCTTTGTTGTTCGCCAGCCTATGTTCACGAGTCCGCTTCTTGCGCTCGATGGGCACCGGATTCACTTCAATCCACCCGTTGCGCTGGCAGTAGGCAAAGAACGTGCGACACGAGCGCTTGAGGTTCTCCCGAGTGATGAGTGTGAGCTTGCTGCCTACCTTGTCCGCCCGCACCCGACCACCTCACGACATGCGAATGGCGAGAGCGAGCTTGAGGTGGTGCGAAGGGGCATCAAGAGGAGAGTGGCGAGGTGTTGACTCATTCGTTTGTTAGGAACGGCCTCAAGTTGTTTGGGATCGTCTTGGCTTACCTCTGAAATTCTGATTTTTCGTTATGAAAGCGGCCTCGTTTCCACTTGCACGGGGTAAAAGGCGAGACTACAGCCCGTTGATGAAACGTCGTTTCGCCTGTCTGCTTGCTAGTGTCGTGATCCTCTCGTCTTGCGAGGAGAAGAAGGAGATCGCCGTCACCGAGACTCGTGCGGCGACCACTCGTGATGTAGCGCCCAAGCTTTTCGCCACGAGCGACGAGCGATTTCGCGATGCCAAGCCGAGTCCGGTCCAAGGCGATACTCCACAAGGTTGGCTGTCATTGCCCGCATCGCAATTTCGCCTGCTAAACTACCGCTTTGGCGAGAGTGGCAAGGGAGAAGTCTGGGTCTCGCTGGTTCAAGGCTCAGTTTTGGACAATGTGAATCGTTGGCTGAAGGAGTTTGGGGGGGAACCAGTGGATCAGGCGGGTTTGGAAAAACTAAGAACCGTCACACTTGCCGGGGCGACCGGGATTTTCGTCACTGCGGAGGGTGTTTACAAGGGAGCCATGGGGGCCTCGCCGAAGCCCGGGTCTGCGTTGGCGGGTGTCGTTGCTTCGGTAGGCGGGCAGATTCTCACGGTGAAAATGGTCGGCCCCAAGGCTGAGGTGGACGCGGCTAAACCGGTGCTTGAGTCCTACATCAAAAGTCTGCGGATGGCTGAATGAACCTCTTGAAAAACTTCGTAATAGCGACCCGCATCTTTGCTCATGGATTCCTCTGATACTCCGATTTACTCAAAAGCTCCCAGGTCCATCCCGGGAAAGATTTTCGACGTGCTCTCTGGGTTCGGCCTTGCGACTTGCACCTTGTTGTTGCTCGGGCTGCTCACGTGGTTCGCGACGCTCGAACAAATCGACAACGGGCTCTATCCTACGCTGACCAAGTATTTCGCATGGCAATCGTTTTTCTTGCTGCCTGAAATCTACATAAACGGCAAATACGTGCCGATCCCACCTATCCCCGGCGGTTACTGGGTCTCGGCGGTTTTGCTGCTCAACCTCATCCTCGGCGGTGTGATCCGGATTCGCAAAGGCTGGAAACATGCCGGTAATCTGATTTCCCATTTCGGGATCATCTTCATGCTCATCGGCGGAGGCGTGGCGCACCATTTTTCCGAACGTGGAAATATGGCGGTCGGCCAAGGCGACTCGAGCAACGCGGCGGAGGACTATTTCGAATACGTCGTGGAAGTCACCGAGATCAAGGACGGGAAAGCGGGTAATGTTAAAGTCATCCGTGGCAAGGACATCGAGGATTTGGATGGGGCTGCTGCTAGAATTTTTCGGATGCCGGACATGCCTTTCGATTTGGAACTCACAGGTTTTCATAAAAACGCAGTTCCGGTTTCTGCAAACGAACGGGCACCGGACCGCCAACAATTCATCGCTGATGGTTACTTTCTCATGGAAAAGCCCAAGCTCGCGAAGGCGGAAG
>JANPAU010000105.1:0-7969 GCA_031430055.1 Akkermansiaceae bacterium
AAATGAAGCTGGGTGATGCCATCATCGCTGCCGCAGTTCTTACAAAGGTGGCGCGCTACCGCCGGGAGCGCATGTCAATGAATCGCAAAAGTTCAGCCCAAGCCGAGCCCATCCGGCTTCCCTTGGCATCCAGCTTTCCCCATCCATTGTCATGCGGCCTGCGGCGAAGCCTTATCACCACCAGCCTTGTTTCAGGATGAACGCCTGCAGACAACAGCCGATTGATGAAAACATCGCCCGAATTTGTTGAAATGCGTTACCTGACCCTATTTACGAATCCAATCAATAACCTTACTCGCCGTTGGATGAGCCGTCTTGTTTATATTCCCCAGCTTCCTGCCCGAAACGAACGAAAAGGTTCACGACCCCCGGAGTCGTAGTTGGCACAATGTAATCAATTTCTCCACGGTCCACGATTCCTACTACACTCGGGTTTGCTGGGTTCACCCATGCATACCAATATTCATCTCCTTCTCGAACGACTTGTCCGCTTCGCAATTCGGCGATTTTGAATTGCCAATTGGCGTCAAATGGGTTTGTTCGTTTGTTAGAATAAGTCATGTAGCTCAGAATCTCTGATTTGGCTTTTCCTCCCCGGATGAGATTCGCATCCGCGGAATCCGGATGACACAATTGAAAATCATTATTACTCAAATACTTTCCGGAATCATTTTCATTGGTGTGCAATTCCACGGTAAGCATTTGTGTCCAACGCTCCTGAGTCTCTCCCAAGGGTAGGTAGGTGCGTTTGGAGCCATTCGATTCAGGGCGGAACCTGCATTCGATCACCCTTGCCGAAAATCTCTTCAGCGTAGTTTTCTCGAAGGAACTGAAGGTCGGCGCGGTCCTTTTCGCGGTGGGTCTTTTCCTTCATCCGATAGAGCAGGCGGGGGGAGGCGAAGGGGATCGGGACGCCATCGACCTCGCGGATGATCTGGTCTTTCGAGGCTTCCTCATAGCCAATGCCGCTGGCGGAGGCCATGAGGTCCACGCAGATTTCATCGCCGACACGGACGACGGTGTATTTCGCGATCTCGCCAAGTTCGAGTGCGAGCACGGCTTTGTCGGGGAGTGATTCGAGGGCTTTATAGACCTTGGCCTCGTTTTCCGGATCAGTGGCTACGACGAGATCAAGGTCCATGGTTTCCCTGGAGTACCCCGCGCCGCGGATGGCGAAACCGCCGACAACGATATAGCGCGTTCCCGAGGCATTGAGGATCCGGCAGAGGTCGGCGAGGTCCTGTGGGGTGGGAGCGCGGGAGACTAGTTCTTCCTCACCCGGGTATTCGTCCTCATCCATAGATCTGCTTCTTCGTGACTTTTGAACCGGAAAACACCTTTCGGCATGAATCTCACCGGAAGAGACTTCTGCCAGTCGTTCGCACGCTGGATGGTGAAGGTCTCGGTGCATAGGGGATCCGGGGGACGGCGGCGACCAACGGCCTTGCCGACGGGATCGTCGATGTTGATGACATTGACTTGTTTCATTGAATCCAGATTAGCTCAGGTTGAGTAAATAGGAAGCTCTGAAATAATCGGGGTTGCATTTCCGGAGTCATGATTGCCAACGGTCGATCGCTAGGCGAATACCCGCCGCCTTATGCAGAGTCTCCTCGTATTCCTTCTCAGGATCAGAGTCCGCGACGATGCCGGCTCCAACTTGATAGACGAGACGGTCGCCGTTGCGAACGAGAGTGCGAATGGCGATGCTGAGGGAGCTCTCACCATTGTAGCCGAGCCAACCGATCGCGCCGCAGTAGATACCACGCGGCGCGGCCTCCAGCTCGTGGATGATTTCCATAGCGCGTTTTTTCGGTGCACCGGTGATGCTGCCACCGGGGAAACAAGCGGCGATGGCGGCAAGCGCGTCCACCTCGGGGCGGAGGGTGCCGGTGACGGTGGAGACGAGGTGATGGACTTGAGCGAGAGTCTCAAGGCGCAGCATTTCCGCGACTTCGACGCTGCCGAATTCGCAGACTTGGCCGAGATCGTTGCGGAGGAGATCGGTAATCATCACCAGCTCGGCGATTTCCTTGGCGGAAGTCTGGAGCTCGTACGCCGAGCGGCGATCTTCGTCTGGATCGCTGAATCGCGGGCGGGTGCCTTTGATCGGCCGGGTCTCGATGCCGTGGCCGGAAATTTTCAGAAACATCTCAGGCGAGGAGCTGAGGATTTCACGGCTATCAAGTTTGAGGTAGGCCGCCATCGGGGCAGGTGAAGCTTCGCGGAGGGTTTCGTAAAGGGCGAAGAGATCGCCACGGACTTGGGCGACGAAAGACTGGGAGAGATTCGCCTGATAGATGTGGCCAGCGGCAATCCACTCTTTGATGCGGGCTACCCCGGAGATAAATTTCTCACGTGGAGCGAGTGCGGTGAAATCAGAAATTTCGGCAGCGCTCGGCGTGCTTCGGAGTTGATCGGATAGATTGCCGATTTCCCACCACTCGTGATCGCTGTGGCTGTAAACGAGCATTTCCGGATACTCGCCGAAGACGAAATCCCCCTCGTAGTCGATCCACCCGCAGAGGCCGCCGGCGGGAAATCCGTGGTCGCCGGTGAGCTTCGGCCCCGAGGCGAGTGCGACACGGAGGGTATCAAGATCGCCAGGCGTATGGACATTTCCCGTTAGAATCTGCGTGGGCGAGGCGGCAACGACGGAAACCGGCCGGCAAGCGCCGGAAGGGAAATTCCCCGAAGTGTCGAAGAATACCAAGCCATCCAAATGCCGCAAACGTCCGGCCACCTCGACAGGTGTAAGGCCATCGAGCCGACACGGACTCGCCACCGATCGCATCTGGAAATTTGCCATTGCGCGACGAACCAATGCATCGCATCCCATGGTGGCAAGTCGGAACGATGATGCCGCCAACTTGTGTGGACGTTTTTCGACAAAATCGACCGCTGACTCGGGTGGATATAGGCTATTTGAGCATTTTGAAGAGACAAGATTGCGCTCGGAAGGTATTTGAGCGACAAGAAGTCCGCCGCCCATGACCCAGTTTTTGATTGAACCTGCTCGCCGCACCGGTTGCGAGGACATCCCCGCACTCACCGAAGTCCTGCGTGCCGCAGCTCTTCGTCAGCGCTCACCCATCGATGATCTGCTGGATGCCGGCTTGGTGGACGAGGAAAAGTACATGCACGAACTCGCGCATTTCCTTGGTATGGAGTGGCTTGAGAGCATCCCGATGGCGGAAGTTCCGCTTCCCTTGCGGGAGGCTTGCGGACCAAGAATTGCCTTGCGCCATCGCCTGCTGCCCGTTGCCATCGAGGGGGAAGGCGACCAAAAACGCCTGAAACTTGCGACGTTTGACCCGTTCAATTTGATCGCCCGCCAAGCTGCCGCGCAGGAGCTCGCGCTGCCGATCGACTGGTGCATGGTATCTCGCAAGCGGCTGCACGAGGCGCTGCGCCGACTTTACGGCGTAGGTGCAGATACCTTCGAACAAATCCTCGAAGGCCGCGATTTCGACTACGATCACCTCGAAGGGGGAGAGGACGAGGCAAACGTCATCGACCAAGATGACGATGAGGAAGCCTCCGTCGTCAAATTCGTCAATCAGATCATCCGTGAAGCACTCGACCAGCGCGCGACCGACATCCACGTCGAGCCGCTCAGCACGAATCTCCGCATCCGCTACCGGATCGACGGTCGCCTCATCGAGATCGCCGTCCCGGAAAACATCAAGGCGCTGCAAAGCTCCGTCATCGCCCGTTTGAAAATCATGGCTCGCCTCGACATCGCCGAGCGCCGCGTGCCGCAGGATGGACGGATTAACCTCCAGTTCGAAGGCGCGACCATCGACGTCCGGGTCGCCACCGTGCCCACCGTCGAGGGCGAGAGCGTTTCCCTGCGACTTCTCAACCAAGAGAAATTCAACATCGCCAAGCTCGGCATGGAGTCGTTCGTGCTCAAGAAAATCGAGTCGCTGCTTCATCTTCCCAACGGTATTATCCTCATCACCGGCCCGACTGGATCGGGTAAATCGACCAGCCTCTACTCCTTCCTCACCGAGGTAAACCACCCCGAGCGGCGGATCGTCACCGTTGAGGATCCGGTGGAAAACAAGCTCGTCGGCGTCATGCAAATCGCCGTGAAAAACGAAATTGGCCTGACCTTCGCCACTGCGCTGCGATCCATCCTCCGTGCCGATCCTAACATCGTCATGATTGGAGAAATCCGCGACCTTGAGACAGCGGAAATCGCGATCCGCGCGTCACTGACCGGCCACTTGGTATTCTCCACCCTGCACACCAACGACGCCATGGGCGGCATCAGCCGACTCATCGACATGGGCGTAGAGCCGTTCCTCGTCTCTGCCGCCGTCCGTGCCTTCCTCGCCCAACGGCTGGTTAGAAAACTTTGCCCACACTGCAAAGTTCCGCGTGAAGTCAGCGACCAAGACCGCCGCGATCTCGGCATCCCGCTGCACATTCCCGGCCAAGTTTATTCGCCGAAGGGTTGTGACCGCTGCCGCATGACCGGTTTCTCTGGCCGACTCGCGATTTACGAAATCATTCTACTCACTCAGCCGATGCAGGAACTCGTCGCCCACCGTGCCCAAGCCGTCGAGCTCCGCGCCCAAGCCGTCCGCGACGGCTACATCCCGATGCGCGAATACGGCTGGCACAAAGTCATGAAGGGTGAGACCACCATTGAGGAAGTCATCTCTGTCACCTCCTCCGACATCGGCGGAGATTGATTCAATTCCCGCTTTCCGCATTTCCGCATTTCAGCTTTACCCAACGATGCCTCTTTTCGCCTACAAAGCCCTTGCCACTAACGGTTCCGTCACCACTGGAGAAATCGATGCGACTGATCGCCCCGAGGCTTTACGGGTGCTCGATAAAAAAGGTCTCCAGCCGGTTAACCTCAAAGAGATCGCTTCGGCAGTTTCCGCGAAGAAAACTAACGGCAGCGCCAAGGGAAAGGCTGAAGACAACGACCGCTCCAAGCCCGAGGCCAAAGAAGTCGCCATCCCGGATGGCCCGATCAAGCTCAAGCGCCAAGAAGTCGTGCTCTTCACCGAAGAACTTTCCGATATGCTCAGTGCCGGCCTCCAGCTTGAGCCAGCTCTCAAGTCGATGGAAAACCGCCAAGAACTCGGCAACCTCAAGGCCGTTTCTTTTAAAATCCGCCAAATCGTGCGGGATGGTGTGAACTTCTCCGTCGCCTTGAAAAAAGTCAGCCCCAGCTTCGGTCCGCTGTACTGCTCGCTCGCCGCCGCCGGGGAGGCATCCGGCGCGCTTGACGACATCCTCAAGCGCCAAGCGTATTACCTCAAGACTCTCGCCGAGCTGCAAGCCCGACTCATCCTCGCGATGATCTATCCGGCGTTCCTGATTCTCGCTGGCATCGGAGTTTCTATCATTTTCATCACCGTCCTCATCCCCCAGCTCACGGCTCTGATTGAGACCAGCGGTGGGAAGATGCCACTCGGCGCGGCCATCCTCATCGGAGCCTCCGCGTTTATCAAAAAATGGTGGATCGTGATGATTCTAACCATCCTCGCCGCGCTCATTTTTTTCAAAGCGTGGAAAGACAACGATGCAAATAAACCTGCTTGGGACCGGATCAAGCTGCGCATCCCCCTCATCGGTCCGGTCATCACCAGCCGCTTCTACGTCCAGTTCCTCGAAACCATGGCGAACCTTGTTGGCAATGGTCTACCACTTCTTCGCGCCCTCGAACTTTCCCGCGATGCCTCCCAGAACCGCGGCCTCCGCGGCGAGTTAGACAAGGTCATCGCACAAGTTGGCGACGGTCGCTCGTTCTCCAAAGCACTCGTCCGAAATGGTGCTTTCCCACCGCTGCTCATCGACATGATTTCCGTGGGCGAGCAGACGGGAAAAATCGACCACTCCCTGCGCCGCGCCGCCGAGCGTTACGACAAGGAACTCGATAAAAGCCTCCAACGCATCATGGCTCTCGTGATGCCCGTGGTCCTCATCATCATGGCCGGCCTCATCGGCACCATGGCCTACTTAATGATCACCGCAATCTTCCAGACGATCTCTAACCTGCACTGAGGACGGCAAGCCGAGCAACCAATACACTCAATGAACATAGGCATACCCAGAGAAATCAAGGCCCAGGAAAACCGGGTGAGCATGATCCCCGGATCCGTCGCGGAGTTGGTGAAGCACGGACACCGTGTTTTTGTGGAACGCGGCGCCGGTGAAGGTGCCAGCTACCCGGACGAACTCTACTCGGCCGTGGGTGCAGAGATCGTAGCAGATGCCGCCGCCGTGTTTTCCGCTGCGGAATTGATCGTCAAAGTAAAAGAGCCACAAGCCTCTGAAGTGGCGATGCTCAAGTCCCATCACATCCTCTTCACCTATCTCCACCTGGCCGCAGATTTGGCGCTAACGGAAAGCCTCGCAGCCACCGGTTGTACCGCGATTGCTTATGAAACCATCGAGGTGAACCGCCGCCTACCTCTGCTAGAACCAATGAGTGAGATCGCCGGGCGGATGGCCGCCATCGTCGGTTCCTACCACCTCGCCAAACACCGCGGGGGACGCGGTAGCTTGTTAGGCGGGGTTCCGGGTGTGGCCCCTGGCCGCGTGGTCGTGCTCGGCGGCGGCACCGCTGGCGTCAATGCCGCCCGGGTCGCAACCGGCATCGGCGCGGATGTCACGATCCTTGAGGTGGACTTCGAGCGCATGCGTTTCCTCGACATCACCCTGAGCGGTACCAGCATGGTTTATTCCAACGAGGCCAACCTCTCAGAACTGCTGCCGCAGGTGGATCTCGTCATCGGCGCGGTGCTGGTTCCCGGTGCCAAAGCCCCGAAGCTCATCACCCGGGAAATGCTCCGCATGATGCCCAAGGGCAGCGTGTTTGTGGACATCGCCGTGGACCAAGGTGGTTGCTCCGAAACCACTCGTGCCACCACTCATGACAACCCAACTTACGAGGAAGAAGGCGTGCTGCATTACTGCGTGGCCAACATGCCTGGCGCCTACTCGCGCACCGCGACTCAGGCGCTCAACAACGTGACCCACCCATGGACATTGCTCATCGCCGACAAGGGCGTGGCCGGCGCCTGCAAGATCCGCAATGAGTTGTTAGGCGGAATCAACACCATGACTGGAAAACACACCTGCCTCCCTGTCGCCGAAGCCCATGGACTGACTTACACCGACCCTGCGGAGATGCTTACGTGATCTGGAAAATCATCATTCAACATTTTATTCATGACTTACCAACATAACCAAACGCCCGAATTTGCCCGTAGAATCCGCTCGATCCGTGAGCGGTTCTTTTCCCGCGATGCCCGTCTCTGGCCAATCTTTGCGGACCCGGCATTCGCCTCAGTGATCGATTTCAGACGGCAGCATCTTCCACCTGGCGATGCCCTCGCGGCCTATCCGGACGGGGCTGCGGAACTCGCGGCACTGCGCAGTGACGACACGGTGCCTCAGAGCGGATTGGACATGATGGCGGTGAATCGTCGGCTCATTTTTTCGGGTGCCCTCTCCAAAGCGTGGGAAAATCCCTCCAGCGTAGAAAACGTCATCACCACCCCGTGCGATGCCGCCATCCACGGCGCGGCCTTGGGCCTGCTGGCGAATCCTAACCTCGTGTATTCCGAATACAGTGGCATGGCCGAGGAACTGGAGCGTTGCGTGGTCCGGCAAGTGGCCAATCTCGTCGGCTACGATCCCGCCACAGCCACCGGCATTTTTACCCAGGGCGGCACGTTTTGTAATCTCTACGGCTACCTTTTCGGCATCCGCAAAACCATGCCACAGTCGCTCCATCTAGGGCTGGAACACGGCCAGGACTACCGAATGATCAGTTCGCAGGGCGGGCATTACTCGAACACTACCAATCTATCGCTGCTAGGCGTCAACATCGACAAGAAGACCATCCGCATCAAACTCACCGAGGCCAGCGACATCGACCTGGATGACCTCGAGGCTCAACTCACCGCCTGTTTCCGACTCGGCTGCCTCGTGCCCA
>JANPAU010000106.1:0-8651 GCA_031430055.1 Akkermansiaceae bacterium
CTACCTACCAAGGCGCCACCGGGAAGAGGAAGAGTTACACGCCCAAATCAAAAAGCGTCACGTTGCAAGACAGCGGGACATCGACCGACGAAAGCACCACAAACCGGGATTGAGGAAAGATCTTAATTTAACTAAGTAGAATTAGGAGTTTTGGGTATCCCGGTGCTGGGGGTGGACCTCGCGCCCACGGCGGTGGAGCGGGCGGGGGAATTTCCGCAGACGGGGGTGGAGACTTATGAGTTGGGGGACTTCCTCGATCCGCAATGGCGGGCGGGGCGGAAATTTTCCGCGATCTGGGAGCATACGTGTTTTTGTGCGATCAATCCGGCTGACCGGGGGCGTTATGCGGAGGCGGTGGCGGCTTGCTTGGATGACGGCGGCTTGCTGGCAGGGGTGTTTTTTCTCAATCCCTTCGATCCGGGCGAGGAGGCGGTGGGGCCGCCCTTCGGGGTGACGGTGGAGGAGCTGGACGGATGGTTCTCGCCTCACTTCGCGCGGGTGGACGGTTGGGTGCCAGAAATGGCATTCCCAGGGCGAAAGGGGCGGGAGTGGATCGGGCTATTTCGCAAGTTGCCGTAGGCTTGAGTTGCGTGGGTGACAGGATGGTCTTAGACTGGCGTTTTGTAATCTCATGAAATTCTTACGAATTCTTCCCACACTGCTGGTCATTTGGCCGTGGAGCGTTTCCCCGTCGCAAGGGCGCGAATTTATCAACGATCTGAAAGCTCCGGAAAGTCGCAAAGATCTGGAAACTCTCCAGAAGGCGGTCGGTGACGCGCTGCCTAAGGCACGGGCGGCGACGGTGTGCATTGAGATCAAGGACGGCTCAGGCACGGGAGTGATCGTTTCCGAGGATGGTCTCATTCTAACGGCGGCGCATGTGGCGACGGGGGTGAAAAAGAAGGTCACGGTTATTTTGGAAGACGGGACACGTCTGAAGGCCGAGACGCTCGGCTTGGTGGCAGACAAGGACGCGGCGATGGTGCGGATCATGGAGAAAGGGACTTATCCGTTTGTGGAAATCGACCGGGCGGAGACGACTAAGCTGGGAGACTGGGTGTTCGCACTCGGGCACTCGGGGGGATTTGATAAAGAGCGTGGCTCGGTGGTAAGACTTGGGCGCTTGGTGCGGATTGCGAGCTCCACTTTTCAGTCTGACTGCATGTTGATCGGCGGTGACTCGGGTGGACCTTTGTTCGATCTATCAGGCAAGCTGGTAGGAATTCACTCGCGGGTGGGTCAGCAGTTGCAAGTGAACATGCATGTGCCGATGACGGAATTTGTCACAAACTGGGAGGGGATGACGAAGGGGGAGTTCATTGGCGAAGGGCCCTACGCGGAGAAGCCGGTCAAAGGCAACGGTTTCCTAGGTCTCGCCACCGAGCCGAGGCCTGAGGGCGGGCTGCGGGTGACAAAAGTCGGCAGCAAAAGCCCCGCAGAAGTGGCGGGAATCAAGGAGAAGGATGTCTTGCTGAAACTCAACGGTGTTGCCTTGGAAAAACGCGAGCAAATGCAGGATTTACTTAAGGAACTATCGGCTGGAGATGAAATCACCCTCGATCTAGAACATGCTGGAAAATCGAAAACCCTTACCCTCGAACTCGGTGCACGCTAACTGGATTCTATCAGTCATTTCCGTAGGTCTTCTGCTGCCGGGGTATGGGCAGCAGAGTCTGGAGTCGGCCTACCGGACTACCGGAACGGCGGTAGTGGCTGCATTTGAGGCTCAGCGCAAGATTTTGCAAACCTCGAGCGCGGTGATGCTCGACGGGCGCAAGGAGATCGGCTACGGCGTGGTGATTTCACCGGAAGGCTTGATCCTCGCGAAGGCGAGCGAAGTCGCTTCGGTGGCGGGCCTAACAATCACGGTGGATGAGACGAACTACCGTGAGGTGAAGGTGCTGATGGTGGACCCGCAGTGGGATGTGGTTTTACTCAAAGTGGAGGCAAGTGGGCTGATCCCTGTGGTTTACGCGCCGACGAGCGCGGTCCCACAGGGCACATGGGTGGTGGCGAACGGGGCGACGACACGCACGGCGCGACGGGCACTCGCAGGAATCGTAAGTGCGAAGACTCGTGAGATCCCCGCTGCGGGTGGCGCGGCACTCGGCGTGATTCTCAATGTGAAATCGAAGGTGCTTCTAATCGACGATGTGAATGCTAAGAGTGGTGCGATGGAAGCGGGTTTGAAAAAAGGGGATGTGATTCTATCAATCGAGGGCAAGAAGGTGAAGAAGATCGAAGACATCGGTGAGTTGCTGAAGGACCGTAAGGCGGGCACCACCGTGAAGATGATCTATCGCCGGGAGGGTAAGGAAATCACGGTGGACGTTAGATTGGCTGCACGCGGTGAGCTTTTCACTGAGCAGATGAATCGTAATGACGAGATGAGTGGTGACTACTCGCCGCGGCGCAGCGGATTTCCGCGAGTGATGCAGCATGATATTCTGGGTAGCCGGCAGGTTCAGGGCGGACCGCTTTTGGATCTCGACGGGCGTTGCCTCGGTATGAACATCGCCCGGGCAAACCGGGCGGAAAGTTTCGCCATCCCGGTGGAAGACCTCAAAGAACTCGCAGGGCGCTTGATGAAGCAGGCGGGAAATTAACGCTCGCCCAGCCGGTAGCCGATGGCGCGGACGGTCTGGATGATGGCGGGATTCGCTGGGTCGAGTTCGATTTTTTTTCGCAGCAATAAGATGTGTTGGTCGAGCGTGCGCGAGTCTGGGAAGTAGTCGATTCCCCAGCAGGTATCGAGAAAAACGTCGCGTGAGACGGCCTCACCGCGATGCTCGTGGAGCAGCCGCAGCATCGAAATTTCCCGTGGCGTGAGGTCGATGCTCTTGCCGCCACGCTTGGCGATCAGTGAACGAGGGCACACGGTGAGATCGCCGAGAATGAAGGCGTCTGCGGCATCCCTCGGGGCGCTGCGCCGCAGGGCTGCACGGATGCGGGCCATCACTTCGCTGCGGGTGAACGGTTTGCGGATGAAGTCGTCTGCACCGAGGTCCAGCTCGACGACAACGTCGATTTCCTGATTTTTCGCGGAGAGAAATAAAATCGGCAGCGAGCGATCACTCGCTCTCACTCGGCGGCAGACTTCGTAGCCGTCGAGTCCAGGCATCATGATGTCGAGGCAGAGTAAATCCGGCTGGCCGCTGCGCCAAAGTTCTACCGCCTGCCGCCCATCGGCAGCGCGGAGGGTGGTGAAGCCCTCGCTCTCGATGCAGGCGGCGAGGGCTTCGAGGGTGAGTGGATCGTCTTCGGCGATGAGAATGGTCATGGTGGATGAAGATTTTTTAACCGCAGATGACGCAGATCGACGCAGATGAAGAGGGAATTTCTGATCTAATTTTCACAGCGTTGGATGGGGATGCGGAGGCGGAAGGTGGCCCCGATTTCGCTCTCGAGTAGTTCAAGTTCGCCGCCCATGCGCCGGGCGAGGTCGCGGCCGATGGAGAGTCCGAGGCCGGTGCCGCTGGCTCCTTCATTGGTGGTCTGAAGCACTCGCTCGAAGGGGGCGAAAATCCGTTGGCGTGCGGCAGCGGGGATGCCCTCGCCGCGATCCCGGACATCTAGAGTCAGGAAATTTTCGCTGATGGAGCAGTCGAGTCCGAGCCATTTCCCGGCAGCGGCGTATTTCTCGACGTTGGAAAGCAAGTTGCCGGTGATCTGGCTGAGGGCGTCTGGGTCCAGCATCAAGGCTGCGTCGGCAGAGAAATTCGTGTCGATTTGGATGCCACGGCGCTCCAAGGCGGGGCGGAAATTTTCGAGTGTTTGGCGGATGATCTCGGTGGGCAAGCAGTGGACCGGTTTGAGCTGAAGGGTGTCTCGTTCGCGTTGCGAAAAGGTCAGGACATTCGCCACCAGCCGTGAGAGCCGCTCGATTTCCTCTGCCACCAGACCGAGACGGCGGCGGGCTTCGACTGGGCGGTGGTCGAGCGATTCGGTGGCGAGGTCGAGATTGAGCGAGAGATTCGTCAGCGGGGTGCCGAGTTCATGCGAGACGCGGTTGACGAAGGAAACCCGCTCGGCGGCGAGCCGGAGTGCGTGCTTTTGCTGGCGAAAAAGTACGATGCCCGAGGCAGCGAGCAGCATCGCCAGCGTGGTGGCAACCGCTAGCGTCGCAGGGTCGTGGGAATGAGTAACCACTAGCCCATCCCAAGAGCGGATTTGCCAGTCGCCGAGCTGGGTGCGGATGGGAATGACGGCGGCAGCGGGGCCGCGGGATGGTGGACCGAGCGAGATCAGCGGCTCACCGTCGGGTTTCTCGATGAGAAGCCGGGCGCCAGCCTCGCGCAACGGTGTGAGTGGCAGCTCTAACCAAGTACCGAGATGGCGCTCGGTGCGTCCACTTAAGGTGGCTTGGTCGATTAAAAATGCGACGAGCACTCCCGGCTTGGGCTGGCGGCAATGCACGAGGTATTTCGCATCGGCCGTGACGAACCACTTGCCCTTCGCCGAAAGCGGGCGTTCTAGCAGCATTGCGTCTAGGACCATGCCAGTTTTTGGATTCAGTGGCCGCTTGCCGGTGCTGAGTTCGATTTCAGGAAATTTTTGAATTTTCCGATCTACTAGGATGCTGAGTTCCTCGGAGTTTTTTCGAAAAATACGGATGAGTCGCACCCCGGAAAGCTGTGCTGCCTCGGCAGCGACTGCGTGGGGTTTCTCCTGGTGTGCTGTGGTGGCCAGCTCCGAAAGGTGTCCCAGATAGACGGCATCCAGCCGAATAAGCTCGGCACGGAATGCTTCATCGAAATCCAGTAACCGAGTGCGATCCGCTGGAATGCGGGACTCCACCTCACGCCGTGCCAAGCGCTCGCCACCGACCATCACAAGGACGGCGGCGGCGAGCATCGGAAGGAGGGTGAAGCAGGCGATCCGCATGGTTATTTCACCGGACTGGCAGTCACAAATCCAAGTAAGATCCTATCTTCTGAGCTTAAACCTGAGCCAGCGGCTCGATTGACCGTGCCTATTAGACAAGGACTATCCAGAATCAGGCCGACAGTGGCATCGATGGTCTCAGTATTCACGAGCGGTTTCTCCTGATCCTTATCTTTATTTAGATTCATGGGTTTACCTAAAGATAAGGTTTTAGTGAGATCAAACCGCATGGGGCCATTCATTGAGTCGCATTCTAAATGGATGCGGTAGCCGACTTGACTGGTGATTTTAGAGTCTGGATTGATGACAGTTGCGTCATTTTTCGCATTCGCTGGGAAGCCTGGTCTTGCTCGGATGACGACGAAGGTTTCCCGGCGCACCGAGTCTTTTACTGGATTGGTGCCGAGATTCTTTTTTAGACGTTCATATAACTCTGCATCCGTTAGTTTACTTTGTTGCATATCCACCATCATTGCGACGGGTAGAGAAAAATCCTCGTAGCAAAAGGAGAGGGTTTCAGTGGCCGAAGATTGAGGTTCGAATGGACGAAGACGGACCTGTGGAGCCGCTCCGCCGGCTTGATTTGTAAAGACAGGGTCGTCCATTTCTTCAGTTACTATGAATTGTGGCGGCGGCGTTACGCGAGTGGATTCCTTGTAGGGATCTTTGTCATTTGCCGGGTTGGTTGGCACTAGCAGCGCTTGGGGCGGAGGGACCGGCCTGGTTTCCTCGGCATTTACGAAGGACAGAGTGAGGGCAAATGTGGTGATTAGTAATGTTTGGAGCTTCATAGCGGGATCACCCTAGCGAATCACCCAACCCGCAATGTCAAAAGTGTGTCAAAAATCATCTCATCGCGAAAATTATTACCAACTCAGCGCTGGCCCTCGCGATGCTGTTTGAAAATTGCCAGCGTCCGGTCGCGCTCGTTTTTGTGATCCACGCAGGGCAGGGGATAGTCCGCTGCGATCGGGCGTCCGTCCTTCGGTGCTTCTAAGAAACGTGAAGCGTGGGTTTTGGCGAGTTCAGGCACCCATTTTCGGATGTAATGACCATCGGCGTCGAATTTCAGCGTCTGCGACCATGGATTCTGGATTCGGAAATACGGGGCTGCATCCGCACCGGTGCCAGCAGACCATTGCCAACCGCCGTTGTTGGAGGCGATTTCTCCGTCCAGGAGATTTTGCATGAACCAGGATTCGCCGAGTTTCCAGTCGATGTGGAGGTCCTTGGTGAGGAACATCGCGGTGATCATCCGGACGCGATTGTGCATGAATCCGGTGTTTCTCAGTTCACGCATTCCGGCGTCTACGATGGGGAATCCCGTTCGACCTTCTTTCCACGCCTCGAACAAGGCTCCCGGTTCGTCCCACGGGAGCCCGCGCCAATCGGCATTGAACTCTTCGTTGAGCACGTTAGGAAAATGATGGAGAATGGCGAAATAGAACTCACGCCACGCCAGTTCTTTGATGAAAACATCGATTCCTGCGGTTTCGACGAGATTGGCGTTTGCGCGAGCCTTCATCACTTCTGCATAGACGGTGCGGATGGAGATGAGTCCGTAGCGCAGGTCTTGCGAAATCCGGGAAGTGCCGCTTTCCGCCGGGAAATCTCTCTTGGCCGAGTAGTTTTGGATTTTTCCGGCGATGGCAGCTTTCAGGCGATCCCGAGCGGCGCGTTCGCCAGGCTCGACCAACTGAGTCGCAGGAATGGCAAATCCCCAATGCTTGACGGTCGGCAGAGAAAGCGATTTCACACCGGCTGGAGTTCGCAGGGACTTGAGCTTGGCAACGGGTGAGGGTTTTGGGCGGCTGAGCCAATTCCGACTATATGGAGTGTAAACTCGGTAGGGTAAGTCACTCAGCGTCAGTATTTCATGAGGCGTGTGCAATGCGGCATCCGCATGAACGTGGCACTCGACGCCGAGCTCGGCGCACATCGCCTGCACTGCCTTTTCCACGGATTTCCCGAAAGGGTCCGGGTCGCTATTGAAATGAATGGCCGTAGCGTGGCTCTCCCGGATGAGTTTCCGGAGTTCTTCGACGGCTTTACCTTGGCGGATGATCAATCGCCCGCCCACGGCCTCGAGATTTTTTGAGAGTGATTCCAGCGAACCACAGAGGAAATGTTGGCGATTCGGTCCCGTCCAGTGATGGGAGTCGCGCCACTCGCTTAGAATGTAAACAGGGACGACAGGTATTCCGAGTTTCGCCGCGTGGCACAAGGCCGTGTTATCTGCGATCCGCAGATCGCGGCGAAACCAATGAATCACGGAGACTTTCTCGTCAGGCATGGCCTAACCTGTCATGCCGAAAAATCGGCGCAACTCCTGAAAACTCGATGATTCCGGAATTTCAGACCTCAGAATGCTTCGAGAAGAATTTTTTCGCCCTTCTTGATGGTGGTAGGGGTGAACTTACCATCAACGCGTTTTGCGCCTTCGATCAGTGTTTTGAGTTCAGCCAAGGTCTTCTCAGCAGCGGCCAGCGACTTCTTTCCGCCACCAAACTTCTTATCAGGGAAGTATTTGGTGAAAGTGGTGCCGGCTCTGCTGATGCAGAGACGCCATCCTTCGAAGGCTGCTGTTTCGTAGGTAAACCGGGTTAAGTTACGTTTTGATTTCATTGTTTATGGTGGATTGCGGCGAAATGAACGCATAAATCTGATAGGGGATCTAGCATTTTCTTTAGGGCGTGTGACGAGATCGTTACATTTCCCGCGAAATGGACGAAAATAATGCTTTGCAAGCTGCCGATGGCGTCATTTATTCCCACCCCCGCGGGCAATCGCTCCACGCCGTAGGTCCTCTGGGACTCGTCTTCACCGACGTTTCCCGCCCGCAAGAGGGTAACCCGGCAACCAGAATATAATATGTCAGCAGTTAAACTCGCTCGTTTCGAGCTTCCAAACCGCCTCGTTCGCAACGAGGACACCGCCACCGATACTTACGCCCAATTCATCGCCGAGCCATTCGAGCGTGGATATGGCCACACCATCGGCAATTCCCTCCGCCGCGTTCTCTTGTCTTCACTCGAAGGCGCGTCGATCACTTCCGTCCGCATCGCTGGCGTGCAGCACGAGTTCTCCAGCCTTCCTGGCGTGGTGGAAGATGTCACTGACATCGTGTTGAACCTCAAGAAGGTGAAATTCTCCCACAACGAAAAGGATCCGCGCATCCTCACGATCAAGGTGGAAAAAGAAGGCGTCGTCACTGCAGGTGACATCATGCCGGACCACATTTACGACATCGTCAACAAGGACCAAATCATCTGCACCCTCGACAAGAAGGTGAAATTCGATTGCGAATTTGAAGTCCGTGTCGGCCGTGGTTTTTCCACTGGTGACGAAAACAAGCGCAAGGATCAACCGATCGGCGTGATCGCCATCGACTCGATCTTCTCGCCAGTCACCCGCGTGAAATACTCGGTGGAATCCACCCGCGTTGGTCAAATGACCGAGTTCGACAAGCTCATCCTCGACATCTGGACCGACGGCCGGATTACCCCGCAGGACGCACTCCTTCAGGCATCCGCGATCCTTCGCCACCACCTCGACGTCTTCGTTAACTACGACGAAAATGCCGTGGACTTCGAAGAAGCACCGGCCGAGTCCAGCGAAGAAAACGCCACTCTCAAGAAGCTTCTCAATATGTCGGTCAACGAAATCGAACTCTCGGTTCGTGCCGCCAACTGCCTCAACAACGCGAACATCACCTCGGTGGGACAACTCGCGATGAAGTCCGAAGCGGAGATGCTCAAGTATCGCAA
>JANPAU010000107.1:0-2007 GCA_031430055.1 Akkermansiaceae bacterium
GGTTGAAACTGGCGAGGAATCTTCTCAGCGAGAAGGGAAGTGTTTGGATCAGTTGCGACGACCACGAAATCGATAACCTAATCAAAATCGGCCAAGAGGTTTTTGGTGGGGCAAATTTTGTTGGCTCGTTTATCTGGGAAAAGCGCACCACGCGTGAAAACCGTCGAGTGTTCTCGGTAAACCACGATTTCATCGTCTGTTTCGCAAAAGATCATGCCGCTTTCGAAACTAGTCGAAACCTTCTTCCTAGGCCCGACACGCACGATCAACGGTTCACAAATCCCGATAAAGATCCACGAGGCGTCTGGCAATCTGTTTCGCTCAATGCCCAAGCCGGCCCCGGAAGACGGAAGGAACAGTTTTACACCATTACGACACCAAGTGGCCGAACGATTGATCCTCCGCCCGGTCGGTGTTGGATTGTTGTCCGAAAGCGATTCGATGAACTTGTAGCAGATGGACGAATCTGGTTCGGGGAAGACGGAAATAATGTTCCACGAGTGAAGACATTTCTTTCTGAGTCACCAGACGGAATAACACCACACACTCTATGGAACTCAGGCGAAGTTGGAACGACTGACTCTGCCAAGCGTGCTCTTACTGCGCTATTTGGCAACGTGGTTGCATTCGATACACCAAAGTCAGTGGACCTTATTGCCCGTATGTTGCACATCTCAACCGGAAAGGACGACATCATCCTCGACTTCTTCTCCGGCAGCGCCACCACGGCGCACGCGGTCATGCAACTCAACGCCGAAGACGGCGGCAAGCGTCGCCACATCATGGTCCAGATACCCGAGCCCTGCGATGAGAAGAGCGAGGCCTTCAAGGCCGGCTACGGCACCATCGCCGAGATCGGCAAGGAGCGCATCCGCCGCGCCGGGAAGAAGATTCTTTCGGAGTGGCAGGCCAAACAAGCCAAGGAAAAGCCCGCGCAAGGCGATCTTCTTCATCCGAATAACTCTGAACCCATCACAAATAACTTCAGCGCTACCGCGCCCGACATCGGTTTCCGCGTGCTCAAGGTGGACAGCTCGAACATGGCGGACGTTTACTATCAGCCGGACGAGCTGACGCAGGACACGCTGGCGCTGCACGTGGACAACCTCAAGCCCGGCCGGAAACCCGAGGATCTGTTGTTCCAGGTGTTGCTCGATTGGGGCGTCGATCTCGCGCTACCGGTCACCGAGGAGAAGATCGCAGGCAGGCGCGTGTTTTTCGTCGACGATTCCGGAGAACCCGCCGCCCACCCGGCGCTCGCCGCCTGTTTCGACACGGGCCTCGACGAGGACTTCGTCAAGACCCTCGCCAAACGCGCCCCGCTGCGCGCCGTTTTCCGCGACGCCGGCTACGCCAGCGACGCGGTGAAGATCAACATCGAGCAGATCTTCAAGGCCCTCAGCCCGCACACCGAACTCAAGACGCTGTGAGGATGAATTCTGAAATCAAGGAGGGGCGATACTCCGATTCGCCCAGCCCATGGGAGGCCAATGAAAAGCGCTTCGCATCCATTCATTGGCGGTTCATGGACATCGGTGGATCGGACTCCGCCGCTCCTTGTTAGCCGCTCCGACCTTTCCATGAAAATTCAGTTCAAACACCAAGCCTACCAGGCGGACGCCGTGGAGGCCGTTGCCGATTGTTTCGCCGGGCAGCCGAAAGCCGAGGGCGTGACCTATCGGCTCGATCCCGGCAAGCTCGCCGCCGCCAAGCCGCAGTCGGAACTCGACTTCGGCACCGAGGCATTCCGCAACGCCGGACTGTTGCTCGATGAAGCGCAAGTCCTAGAAAACATCCAGAAAGTCCAACGCCGCCGGAACCTGACGCAATCGAAAGCGCTCGTCGCCACCAAGAGCGCCGCCGTGAATCTCGACGTGGAAATGGAAACCGGCACGGGCAAGACCTATGTTTACATCCGCACGATGTTCGAGCTGAACCGCCGTTACGGCTGGAGCAAGTTCATCGTCGTCGTCCCGAGCATCGCCATCCGCGAGGGCATTCAGAAGT
>JANPAU010000108.1:0-4056 GCA_031430055.1 Akkermansiaceae bacterium
CAATCCGCCTTGGCAATGCTCTCGTCCACTCTCGCGAGAAGTGCTTCCGGGCGCTCCGCAATCAGGCCGATTTCATCTTGGCTGAAAATACGGAGAGGAAAACGTCCGACTACATCTTGCGACGATGCCGACATCCATTCGTCAAAATCTTCGTCCCATGTTTCAACCGTCGTTCCTCGGTCGGTTGCCAGCCAAGTCAAACGAAACCGGTCCCCGCCCTTGCGGTAGATTAAAATCGCCTGAGTATCTTCGCGTAACCCGCCAGCATCTTGAATTCGGCCATTCGCAACCCGGGCGAAGCTGTTGAAGTTTTTCAGCACGCGGTTCTCCTTTTCATCGCCAAGACGCGAGAGGTCGTCGCCCCGCTTGGTCGTGAGCCGGATGAAATGTACCAGAGTTGATTTGCCACTACCCCGACCACCGATGATCGCGTTCATCCAAGGATTGAAAGAATAGACCGCAGGAGAACCTAGCCCCATCAGGCCAGCGTTGGTGATCTCCAGCGATTCGATCCAATCATGGGGCGTTTCATTTGGATCGAAGTCGGCAGCCCGCTCATCCGAACGAATTAAAGAAAAATCATTCCCGTCGTGCAAAGCGAGTCGCAGTTCATCCAATGAAGGCGAACCCATTTTTACCCATGTGTAATGAGAGCCAGGGAAGCGCGGAAATGGGTGATCTCCATCGACCGGTGGAGCTGTCGGATGATGAGAATCCGAACCTAGGACTGAGGCCCAGCGGACCTTGGAATCTGTGAAAACTTGTGGAAGAGAAAATGCGTGATCGACAATCTCCATCGCCTGAATTCCATCGCATTTTAGGATGGGGCCGAGTGCCGCAGATTGACTCGTTTTGAACAGACCCGTACTCTGCAAGTCCACATGGGCGGGAATGAAAATTCCTCCTAACCGAGTGACTTCTTTGCACACCGTTGCTACGTCTGTTTCCTCGCAGTAGCCGTGAGCATTGATCGAGTCTTGGTTGTATCTAGCCACCGCGAGTAAATCTGAAATAACTTTACCGGAGGCAGAAGGATCGAAAATCGCGAGATAATGAACCCCGCCAATGGAAAGCTCCGTCCCCGGAAACATAAAGAATTCCTCACTTCCCAAGACCTTCTCTTCCCGCATTTTTTCCAATTCGGCTTTCAATGGATCAATCCAATCTCCGCAATTGTGATCCGTCACGGCAACACAACGGATACCGGCTGAAATGAAGTCACCGATCCAATCTCGATAGGTTTTTACCTTCAGAACGGATTGATCCGTTCCTGCCCCATAATCAGAACTGGCTGGAGTATGCGTGTGGAAATCGAACTTCCACCAACGGGAGCCGGGATAGGAGGAGATTGGAATGTTCATCGTCAATGCGTCATGTGTTGGAATGACCAGCAGGATGTTTAAGTTTTTGCGAATCCAGAGCAAGGTGGATGTGGATTCCCCGGAAATTGATAAACGACTTCATCACTCGGATTGCTTGGAAGTGCTTGCAGAGATCACATTCACCCCCCGCAATCCAAAGAGCGGCGCAGCGGCGAGGAAATGGCGGTCGTTTGAGTGGACTTCAGTGAAGCCGTGCTCGGCGGCGCAGGCGAGGTGGAGGGCATCGGCGGCGCGGAGAAAATGAGTGTTGGCGGCGTTCCAGAAGAATTGTTCCAGTCGTTGTTGAATGGACTCGGTGAGAGGAAGCCAATAATAGAAGCCATCTCGGGAGTCATTGGTGAATTGCTCCAAAACTGAAAGGTATGGGCCTTGCTGGAGGCGCCCATCCCGGAAGGCGCGATGGAATGCGGCTACGATTTCTGCTTGTGCGTGCCAAGCGCTGGCGATGGCAGTGCCCGATCCCGCTAGCTCGCGGACCCTTTCAAATCCATCATCGCGAAGATAGAGCCGAACCAAATACGAGGTGTCGAAATAGGGCAGATCAGCGGGCATCGCGGTCTTCGGAGATTAGTTCGGTGATGTCCCGGTCAGTGGGGCGAGGGGTGAAGGCCCCTTCTGCTTCAAACTTGGCAAACTCGGGGAGGAGCTTCCGCCTTTCCATGAAGGACTGTCCCGCCGCCGGGTTGGAGGTGACGGGTTCTAGTTCTTTGGTCAGGGCCGTGAGGACGATTTGCTTGAGAGTCTGGCCAGTCTCGATGGCACGGATTTTGGCTTTTTTGTAGAGAAGCTCCGGGATGTCGATGGTTGTTTTCATGGAAAGAGCATACGGAAATATGGTTTCCCGTCAATCCGTGTTTCCTTCCAGATGCTTTGCGAGTGAGATGAAGAAACGACAGGAGTGCCGTTGTTCCTTACGCTGACACACTTTCGATGGCGAGCGCTTCGGCGAGGGCTTTTTCGGCGGCTTTTTGGTGCGGCTTGGCTTCTTCGGCGAGGTCGGCGGCGATGAGGAGTTGGGCGACTTTTTGTTTCTTGGCGGCGAAGGCGCGGAGGTCGGCAATGCGTTGGAGTTGCTCGGGGGTGAGAGCGGGCTTTGGCGCTTGTTCGGAAGAATGAGGTGAAAAAGTCAGCTCACAGTTGGTGTGATCAGGGGTTTTTAGGCCTGTGATTCTTCTTGGGGGCTCTTTGGGTTGTCGCCGCTGGTTTCGCAGCCTTTGGAATATCCCGGAGATCGATCCATTGATGAAACAACTTGAACGGGCTCCGCGAAAACGCTCTTTCGAATTCATGGTTGAGGCTGCTTACTCCGGTCACGAAAAATGGGTCTTCGAGTTTGAGATGTGGCAAGCATGTGGTCTCGATATGAGCATTCACCGCATCCAAAATAGAAGGCATGTCCATGTCTTGGACAAACCCGATCATCATGCCCTCGCTCATATGCAATCCATATCTCCAATCGATCGAGTGGAAGCGATGAACTCCGCTGATCACATACTGCTCATTCAGATTCCATCTTGATGCTGTGGTCTGGCCGAGTCTTTTGCACTCGATGACAAATGCCTTCTCTCGATGGCGATCATCAGCTGCGCTTTCGTCGTCGTGAATCCACTGAATGTCAGGGCGTTTGTGTTCAAAGGCCTCAGGCCGATCGGAATCCGGATTGGGAAGATTTTGCGCCTCAAATACCGGACTTCCAAAGCGCCCCGTTGGATCGAGAGTCCGGCGGGCGGTCACGGAGGCGAAATGCAATTCCCTGACCAGTCCGAGTTCGTCGACTGGCAGCTCATGGCGCTGTCTGAGCAACATCAGGGCGTTTTCAAATACGGCGAGGTAATGCTTCCGCCGTGATTGCCACAACTTCTGATGGATCAACGATGGTCGGGAAGCTCTGCCTTTCATGACTTCTGATCCGCGAGTTGCATGGCCCGTGCGATGGTAGCATCCGCATCCTCGCGAGCCATGCTCCGGGTCCAATGTCTTGCTTCGTTGCGCTTGATGACGAGTATCTCGTGCTCACTCACAGCTCGAACGAATGTGTCTGTATAAATCGTCCGTCTTGCTCCGACCGGAACGAGGGAACGCTTGCTAACGCGGGCGAGCACATCCTTCCATGACTGAGGAGCGGATTGTTGTGCAGAAGAGCAAGAGGCCCCTTTGTCGATGGTGGAAAAAAGGATGGCGATCACCGATGATCCGACCGGACCTTCGATCACCTCCCAAGCAAGTTCGCCGTCAGGCTCCAAATCGGCGTTCCACTGTGAAAGGAATACCTGAAGATAGCCTGCCAGACCTTCGGCGCGTTCGTCCGGCAAGTCTTTGAACAGCCCATGCGACGGCTGGAGGATTGTGACAGGCTGGACCGCAATGCTCTTGTCCCGACGATAGAAGAAATCGAGGCCATATCGGCACATGTCTCGGACCAGATCACGCTCGGCGTCGTTGAGCTCGTAGAGGTCGAAGATGGCCTCGTCCAGTTCGGCCTCAAGGCGGCTGATTTTGGACTCCCGGGCTTCGGCACGCCGTTTAGCAGCCGAATCAAGCTCGCCTAAGTCTGACGTTGGAACCGGATGGATGCCCTGAAGTGAAGTGACAATGCGGCGAATGCGTTCTGATAGGTCGGCATCTTGTGGAAATGCGATCGGCAAACCGCATGCGACGTATTTTTGAATTTCGT
>JANPAU010000109.1:0-11447 GCA_031430055.1 Akkermansiaceae bacterium
AATGGAAGAAAAACAGAAGAACTACTTGGCAGGAGCTACGCCTCAGACCACCTAATCGTTGGTGCTAAAGGCGTATTCATAAATCAGTTATTACGACTACCGACGCCGGGCCTACTATGACCCGTATCTTTACGGATACTACCCGGTCGGCTATCGTCCGCCGGTGGTTTACGGCGTCTCTCACCCCTACGGATGGCGCCCGGGAGCTGGCTACTGCCGCCCGCCGAGCCGGGTCACGAACGTGATGATTTCTAACTACGGAAGCCGCGAGGCATCATATCGCAGTGCCGGCTACATCACCCGCGGGCGGACCTATGGCCATCGGCCTGCTGCTAACTATTACAATGACGACACTTACCAAGACCGTCGCCGCTACCAGCAGCCTAACAAACGGTATTCTTCGCCTGTGCAGCGCGAGAATTACAATGCTCCACCTCCAGGCCAGGACTCAAGATCTGGCGGCTATCACGGAAATAAATCTCAACAAGGTTCGCGCTATCCATCTCGCTACAACAATCCGGTGAATATTCGGGAAACGGATTTAGCGAGGAGAAATCGATCCAACCAAGGCGATCCTCGCGGTAGGCAACGTGCCCAACAAGCGGCTCAGAACCAAGTCCAGCAACTCGCTCCACCCGATCGCTCGGGAGAAGGCCGTCCGCAAAAGCAAAAGCAAAAGCAAAAACAAGAGCGAAAGACACTGCCTCAATTGAAAGCCGAGCTAGGCGCTAGAAATGCTGGGAAATTTAGAAACTAGCAACAAACTTATCACTTGATCGGCGCAGACTTTCTCGCCTCCCGCTGCTCTCGATCGCGGCGGAGGCGCTCCAGAGTGACACGCGGCCTCAGTAACCACCGCCCGAAGAACCAGCCTGCGACGCCGCCCCCGAAGTGGCAGGCATGACCCATTTGAAACCAATGGCCCATGCCGTGGCTCACGAGCCAATTTCCAAGATGGATCATACCAGGCACATGCAGCGCTGGATCGGCGAGGGCAAGGGTCAACTCCGTGACAAGGATGCCGAGGCCCAAGCTTCTTCCTGAGACAGGAAGAGGCATCATCCGCGATTGCGGCGAGAGAGTGGTCATTACTAACAAGAGCCCCATACAACCACCCGAAATCCCGACTAACAACGGAGCATTCTCTCCCCCCGGAGCCAATACAAGATGTCCGATCGCTCCCCCAAAAATGCCAAAAATCGTTGCCTTCGCCATCGTAGCAGCACCGGCCATGTGCTCAATCCGGGATCCCACAAGCAGTAAAAAAAAGGCATTCGCTCCGGTGTGCCACCCATTTCCATGAAGAAATCCATAGCTTACCATCTGCCAGATTTTTCCAGATAGAATCCCTTCACGACTCAGGCCCAACCCTTCATACCAAGACCATGCTGGTTGCCGATCAGGCCCGCCTACCGCCATCACGAGCACTTCGATCCCTACGATCAACAGCACCCAGAGCCAAGTCATCGGCGAGCTGGCAAGCTGGGAGAAATTTCGAATGAAGTTAGAGAATAGACCACCGGTCGAGATCATGACGGTGTTCAGTTCGATTCACTTTCAAGGCGCACTTCTCACTTCACCACATGCGCCCGCGGTTCACGGCGCGCGACATCTTCGCCTCCTGCGCTGGTCACAAAGGGTCCGCCTTCTAGCGGCGCCACTCCCGTGAAGGCCACGTCCGGTAAATCTGTCGGTCTTCCAGCGAGCGGAAAATCCTTCCTCAAAGGGAAAAACGGATAGCCCTCCCACATCAAGATGCGCTTGAGATTCGGGTGGCCGGTGAACGGAATTCCCATCATGTCCCAAACTTCACGCTCATGCCAATCCGCACCGACCCATAGATCCGTCACCGATGGCACTTTCTCGTCCTCGCTCACCTTAGCCTTGATTCGCAGATGCTTGGAATCGTCCAAGGTCGCGATTTCATAAACCATTTCAAAACGAGGATCATCGCCAAAATGATCGAGACTAGAAATATCGAGAATCATTTCGTAGCCAAGATCGTCCCGACACTTGGCCAACACGTCGTGCAGTGAGCCAAGCACCACGCGGACCGTCTGTTCGCCGCGGAATTCAAGGGTTTCCCAAATTTTTCCCCCGAAGGCTTCGCGGAGAGTGATCACATCAGCTGCTGCAGACATTTTTTAAATTTCAGTTGGAGATTCAGGCCATTTCCTCGACGAACGAACGCTTCTGATCCAACGTGGAACTCTCCCCTTCGATCTTGGTTTGCAATTTCATCAAGCCTTCGATCAATGCCTCGGGCCGCGGCGGACAGCCGGAAATGTAGACATCCACCGGGATCAGCTTGTCGATGCCTTGTAACACCGCATAGCTGCGATACATGCCACCAGACGAGGCGCAAGCCCCCATCGCGATGCACCATTTTGGCTCCGGCATCTGGTCCCATACACGTTTGACGGCGAGCGCCATCTTGTAAGTCACCGTCCCTGAAACGATCAAAACATCGGCCTGACGTGGAGAAAATCGCATCACTTCCATGCCAAAGCGGGAAATGTCAAAGCGGCTCGAAGCCGTTGCCATCAGTTCAATCGCGCAGCAGGCCAAGCCCATCGGCATCGGCCAGAGGGAGTTCTTCCGCATCCAGTTGATGGCCGCGTCCACGCGGGTGATGATCACATTTCCTTCGATTTTCGAATCGTAGGCCGTGTGGAGAGTGCTTGCAGAAGGGCTGACCATGGTGAGTTGCTTGTTGCGCGGCACCTTGATCCCGCTTCCGGCTTCGCTCAAGTTGATTGTGAAACTTTTCACAATCTCCCCGTCCTCCACATTTTCTCGAAAAATGCCGTGCGACTGGGGGAAAAATCCGCCTAAATCCCTGCGGACCCGGGCTTAGAGCCACTCCCATTCAACCATTTCAAAAATGTCTTCGGCTGCCATTCAAATCATTCACAAAGAGCGTCTTCCTACCACCGGCTGCTTGGTTATCCCCGGTCGACTCGATTTCGAGTTGATCGGCCATTTCGAAAAACTCTTCGCTGGGCGGAAAATCACCTGGCTCATCGAGGAAACCACGACCCATCATTCGGCCCTTCGCAGCCATCTGGAGAAATCCGGCTCCGGCGCGATGTTCGCGGCAAATGACGCTAATCCCGCCGCCGCCGGAAGCCAGCTGAACTCCTACCTCGCGGACGGCGGAGTCTTGATCTTCGTCCCCGGCCAGGCCACCGTCCGGCACGGTACGGCCTGTCATATTCCATCGGCCCATTTGAAAACTCTGTGTGCCTTCGAACTCCCGATTCTGCCTGTCGCCATCGACTGCCCCCGCGAGTCACGTCTCTCGATTGAGCGCCCGTCTTCACTCCCCACAGCCGTCATCTCTATCGGTGAACTCGTTGCAAGCAAGGACGCCAGCGTCGCCCGCTACCTCCAAGCGCTTCTCGAAGCCAATGAAGAAGCCTACAGCCTCCGCTCGCTCTTCAAAAGCTCGCTCGCCATGGTCTTGCTAGAAGGCCTGAAAAAACACGGCTCCAACAAAATCCTCGATGGCTCGGATGACTCAGAACTCGGCTTTGACAAAATTCTAGCTGCCGCCATCGCTTTCTCAAAATTCATCGCCGAGGAAACCGACAAGCCTCGCGTCGCAATCGTCCTTCCTCCCGGCAAGGCCGGACTCATCGCCAATCTAGCGGTTCTCTTCGCCGGAAAAATCCCGGTGAACATGAACTTCACCGCAGGCCACGAGGCGATCAAGTCCTGCATCCGCCAAGCGGATGTGGATCGCTTCATCACGGCAGATCCCTTCGTCCGCAAAGTCTCGTCATTCCCATGGCCGCCTAACCGCGACTTGATTTTCATCGAACGTGTCCTACCCACTCTCAAAAAGAAAATTATCACCTGGGCGATTGTTTCGAAAATCCTGCCAGCCAAGGCTCTCGGTCTCCTGCTAGGGCTCAACAAACGCCGCGGCGACGACGAGGCCACCCTACTCTTCACCTCCGGCTCCTCCGGCGAGCCCAAGGGCGTCGTCCTCACCCATCGCAACGTCCTTGCGAACGTCTGCCAATTCGGCTCCCGCCTTAACTTGCCACGAGGCAACTCGATTCTCGGCTGCCTGCCGCTTTTCCACTCATTCGGCTGCACGGTCACGCTCTGGTTCCCGGTCATCGATGGCATCAACCTCGTCACCTATCCGAGTCCGCTAGAAACCAAGCGCCTCGCCGAGCTCATCGCCCTCCACCAGATTAATATCTTCCTCTCCACCCCCACTTTCTTGCGCGGCTACATGAAGCGCATCGATCCTGCCCAGCTCTCATCGCTCAGCCTTGTCGTCACTGGTGCGGAAAAACTTCCACTCTCCCTGTCGAAAGCTTTCGAAGAAAAATTCGGCATTTGCCCTCAAGAAGGCTACGGCCTTACCGAGACTTCCCCAGGCACCAACGTCAATCTCCCCGACCTCGATCCAAAGCCGGACTCTCCCACCCTACCCACTTCACGCTCCGGTTCCGTCGGCCAATTACTACCCGGTCTTGCGATCCGCATCACCGATCCCGCGACGGACAAAGACGTGCCACTCAACCAACAAGGCATCATCTGGCTCAAGGGTCCTAACGTCTTTGGCGGCTACCTCGCCGATCCCAAAAAATCCGCAGAAGTTCTCTCCGACGGATGGTTCCGCACTGGCGACGTTGGTCGTGTCGATGACGATGGCTTCCTCTATATCGAAGGCCGCATCTCCCGATTTTCAAAAATCGCTGGCGAAATGGTGCCCCACGAAACCGTCGAAGCCGCGATCAACAAAGTCCTCGGCCTCGACTCCGAAGCCGAGCGCCGCATCGCCGTAGTCGGCATCCCCGACGAGCAAAAAGGCGAAGCGATCCTGCTTCTATCCACCATCGCCGGCCCTGCACTCGAGCAAGAATGCATCGACCTCCGCTACAAGCTACTCGACGAAGGCCTCTCCTCGCTCTGGTGCCCCAAGCGGATCCTGCCCGTCACCGAAATCCCCGTCCTCGCCTCCGGTAAGCTCGACATCAAGTCGTGCGAGACGCTCGCAAAACGCGAAGCCTGATTTCACCCAAATCCCGTTTCACCTTTCCCATTCCTCACTCCGTTTATGTCCAACCGTATCGACTCCACCTTCGCCCGCCTCCGTGCAACCCAAGAGAAAGCCTTCGTCGCCTACGTCGCTGCTGGGGATCCCAATTTCGAAACCTCGTTAGAAATCATCAAGTCCCTCGCCGATGCAGGAGCCGACATCATCGAGCTCGGCCTACCATTCTCCGACCCCTTAGCGGATGGCATCGTCAACCAAATGGCTGCCGAGCGCGCGCTCAAGTCCGGCATGAGCACCGCGCGCTCCATTGAACTCATCCGTCGCTTCCGCGAGACTCATGAGACGCCCATCGTGCTCTTCACCTATCTGAATCCTATTTTCACCTACGGCTTCGAAAAATTCCACCACGACGCCGCAGCCGCCGGAGCGGATGGGATTCTCCTGCTAGACCTCCCGCCTGACGAAGCTGCGCACAACAAGGATCTCGCCATCGGCGCGGGTCTCAGACACATCCGCCTGATCGCCCCGACCACACCACCGGAGCGCGTGAAAATACTCGCCCAATCCTCGGAAGGCTTCATCTATTTACTTTCCCGCACTGGCGTCACTGGCTCTCACGGCGCGCCTTCCGCTAACATCGGCGCCCAAGTCGCTGCCATCCGCGAGCA
Source organism: Akkermansiaceae bacterium (assembly GCA_031430055.1). Classification (GTDB taxonomy): domain Bacteria; phylum Verrucomicrobiota; class Verrucomicrobiia; order Verrucomicrobiales; family Akkermansiaceae; genus Luteolibacter. The sequence goes on from JANPAU010000109.1 coordinate 5,686, forward strand.
CACCGACACGCCAATTTGCGTCGGCTTCGGCATCACCACCCCGGAGCAAGCGGCAGAAGTTGCAAAATCCGCTGACGGGGTGATCGTGGGATCTGCCATCGTCAAACAAGTCGAACTCCACCCGGACAACGCCGCTGAAGTAGTCCGCGCTTTCACCGCTCCACTCATTGCTGCCACCAAGGCATAATTTCAAATCTTTAATCATCCAATCACCATGCTTCTCCACTTCTTCAAAATGAATGGCGCCGGCAATGACTTCATTATCATTGATAACCGCGACCTCTCCATCGACCTCGACAACGACACCATCGCCGCGCTCTGCGACCGCAACCGCGGCATCGGCGCAGACGGCTTGCTGGCTGTAGAACCTGCCACCAAGGGCGCGGATTTCCGCTTCCGTTATTACAATGCTGACGGCGGCGAAGCCGAAATGTGCGGCAACGGCGCGCGCTGCTTCGGTCGCTTCACCGCGCACCTCGGAGAAATTGTCCTCAAAAAAGTCACTTTCGAAACCATCGTAGGAACCCTTGCTGCCGAAATGATCGGCGACGATGTCCGGATCGCGATGTCCGAACCGAAGGACCTCAAGCTCAACACCGAGGCAAAGATCCCCGGCTTTGATGAAGCGCTGCATTTCGTCAACACCGGCGTGCCACACGTTGTTAGTTTCCTTAAAAGTGCGGAAGCTCTCGATGAATTCGACGTCTTCAACCACGGCGGCGTAATCCGCAACCACGAGGCCTTCGCTCCCGCCGGCACCAACGCAAATTTCGCCGCCGTCCTTGCGCCTGGTCACATTTCCATCCGCACCTTTGAGCGCGGCGTGGAAGATGAAACGCTCGCCTGCGGTACCGGCATGGTCGCCTCGGCTCTCGTTCACCACCTTCTCACCGGTGCAGCGAGTCCCATCAAGGTCGATGTCGAAGGTGGCGACACGCTCGAAATTGGATTCGAGAAGACTGGCGACGCGACATTCAAGAACGTCACTCTCACCGGTCCCGCAGATTTCGTGTTCGAGGGAGAGATCGACATTTGATCTGCTCCACTTCCCGGGCTAGATTTTCATCTCTTGCTGCATCTCCGTCGCTTCATCGAATTTCATAGGAGGCCAAGAAATACACGAGCTGCAGCTCTGATTTTTTCATATTCCTCCTCCGAGTATTCCTTTTTCCCCTCGAATGCCCAGACCGTGCCGGGCCAAGCAGGATCCTCCGGCGAGCGCCCTACAAGATGGATGTGCATCTGCCGGACCTGATTGCCGATGCAGGCGACATTGAGTTTATCCGGCTGAAAATAACTGGTGACGAACTCAGAAACGCGGCGCACCGCTAACATGACCTCCTCGTATTGCCTGAGCGAGAGTTGGTGTAGATCCTCGACACCCTCGACCTCGGGAACGAGAAGAAGCCATGGAAACAGCGCATTATTCTTGAGAAGAAGGACACAGCCGCCGAGACGACCCATTTCGAAGCCGCCTGCGGCGAGGCGTGGGTGGATTTCAAATGCCATGGCGAAAACTAAGCGGTTCCTCGGAGTTCGACCATTCAAAAGGAAGCCAACGCCCGACCTTGCGGTGAATGCTTATTCCGCTACAACACATTCCAGCACCATGAATTTCCGTCGTTTTTACCCTTTGAATGGATTTCCGCAGCAGCGGCAGCTTTGGTCTTGGATCTCGTTCGATGTGGCGAACCAGTCGTTCACGCTCATCATTAACACGCTGCTGTTTTCGATTTTTTTCTCTAAAGTGGTGATTCAAAACGATGCGATTGATGACCGCATCTGGGCGCTCACCTACGGCGGAAGCATGTTGATCACGGCGCTTCTATCACCCTTGGCGGGAGCCGCAGCCGACGAGCGCGGATGGAAAAAGCGATTTCTAATCGGCTCAGGTCTGTTGTGCGGAGTCTTCACTTGCGCACTGGGCCTGATTCAGCCCGGGCAAATGTGGCTTGCGATTCTGCTCTATGTGCCGGCGAACTTCGGATTCTCAATTGGCGAAAACTTCCTCGCCTGTTTTCTCCCGGGCCTGGCGAAACAAGATCAAGTCGGCCGGGTGAGCGGATTCTCGTGGGCCTGTGCCTACGCTGCCGCGTTGTTGCTGCTCATTCTCACGGCGGGCGCGATGGTGCTGCTCAAGCTGGAATCTGCCGATTGCTGGCGGCCATTCTTCGTCTTCGCCGGGCTGTGGTTTCTCGCATTTACGATTCCTACGATGCTCTGGCTGAAAGAACCGCAAGTCGCGAGGAACGTCCACCCGGAGCGCAATCTACTCACCGTAGGCTTCGTGAGACTGTTGGATACAGTCCGCGACACGCCACGCTACAAGGATCTTGCGATTCTGCTAGTAGCTTCACTTTTTTACGGAACGGGAATGAGTGTCGTGGTTTTCTTCGCCAGTAAACTGGCAGTGGAGTATGGCTTCCAGCAAGTGGACTTGGTCGTATTTGTCGCAGTTATCACCGTGTCCGGCATCATTGGCACCATCATTCCCACGCTCTATCAAGATAAGTTGGGGCACCGTCGATCCGTTCTCATTTTTCTCGTGATCTGGCTGGCAACCGCGCTTGGCTTTTCATTTTACGCCTATCTTTATGAAGCTCATGCACAGAGTGGACTGGCGGGCAAATACCCGACATGGCCGCTGTGGGTGATTGGGAATCTCCTCGGATTCGGCTTGGGGTCACTTGGCTCGGCCAACCGAGCTTTCGTCAGCTATCTCGCCCCGCCGAACCGCGAGGCCGAAGTCTTTGGAATCTGGGGACTGATGTGGAAGCTTTCCGCGATCATGACATTTCCCTTCGCTTGGGTGAAAGACACGGTGGGGACGTCCGAGGCTCTTCTGGTATTGGCTGGATTTCTCCTAGCAGGTTTCTTACTCACACTCTGCATCAACGAGCGGCGAGGTCATGCCGCAGCCCACACTCTGTGATTTTCGGGGATTTTCTAAGAAACAAGAATGGTGGCTGGGCTTAGCTCTACTCAAAGGAGGGCGGTCACACCGATATCTCCGTCGCCGGAAATCGACCGCCGTGTTTCGCTGACGGCGGACGACCTCGGCCTGATGGGCAAGCCGGACTTGGTTTCCTGCGATCCCGGAAGGCGGCGAGGCGGTCATGAAGACTCTTTTTACTCAATCTTTTGAAAGGTGAAGCTCACGCTTTTTCTAAAGCCACTCTCTTGGATCCACCCCGTAGAATCCTATCAGTTCGGCGTAGAGCTCAGGGTGTTTTTTACCTAACTGACGGGGCTTTTCAAAAAATGTTTCGGTAGCGACCGCAAAAAATTCTGCAGGCTCGGTGGCCCCGTAGGGATCGATGAGAGTGCGCTTCCCCGCATCGATCCGCTCCCGGACTTCCGCATAGTTCTCTCCGAAGACCCGCGCCCACGAAAGATAGGATTCGCGACATGGCAAGGCGGGTGCGCCATCCGTGTCGCCGTCCTCGTGATCAAGCTGATGGGCGAATTCATGGAAAGTCACATTCTGAGCATCGTTCGGATTGATGGCCCCATGCGCGACCGAATCCCAAGCAAGCACGACCGTGCCGCTGCTCCACGATTCCCCGAGCCGGTGGACCACGCCCTCCGTCACAATTCCAGTCTCGTCTCGCCGGGCTTGCACTGAGCTGAACGTCGTCGGGTAGAGGTAGACGGTGTTTAGCTTGGGATAGGGATCGCCCTCGCGGTTCAGGACGAGCATGCAAGCCTGCGCCGCGACTGTTAGAATCATCTCCTCGGTCAAGTCCAGCTCGTTGCAGCCCTCGAAGCGGGTGGATGCGATGAAGCGGGCGATCCGCTCGTGAAGCTTCGATTTTAAATCCTCCGGCAGACGCGAATACATCGGGACATTCGCCTCCAACAACTCCGTCCATTCTTCCTTGAACAACTCATCAACCTGCACCGTCGCCACGAAGAGGGATCTAATTTTCTGCCAGATCATGGCGTGATGCTGATAGGATTCAAATCCGTTTCCAATCTTGATTTTGGTTTTTAGTCACACCCTCCGAGCCTTTGCCGTGATCCATCAGTTTCTATTCCGGCGCGACGGGTTTGAGTTCCGAGAGTAGAGCCTCGACCGTGAGTTCGACAAAAGATCCAGGAGCGCCCGAGTAGTGGATTTTTCTCTCTCCATCGAGCACGAAGACGGCGGGCCAAGAGCCAATGCGGTATTCTTTGGCGAGTTGGTTATTGGGATCGGGGAAATTCTGCCAGGTGACGGTGTCATTGGCTTGCAGCGCACGCAGCGAGGCCTCTGGATCGTTATTCACGCCCAGGATGATCAGCGGGCGGTCTTTGAATTTAGTCACCAGGTTGTTCGTGATATCGATGACGCGCTTGGCATCTTGCATGTTGCTATTCCAAAAAAGCAGGACGATGATTTTTCCCTTGTTAGCTCCCAACGAAAGCGGGCGCTTGGCGGAATCCACGCCGACGAGATCCGGGGCGACTCGGCCCTTGGTGAGGTAGCGGATGACGTGGAGTTCATCCTCAGCGATCTTGGCGACGGTGGTGCCTTCGATCTCGATGTCCGAGCTCTGGATGATGGCCTTGCGGAGGTAGGTGAGGCGTTTGCGCATGATTTCGCCATCGTCGCCCAGGGTCTTGAGCTGCATGGCGGCACCGAGTGCGGCGACTCCTTGGGTCTTGGAATCTGGGTGGGTGCTTTGGATTTTTTCAAGGACGGCGAGTGAGCGAGGATTCGAACTAACCGCGAGTGCCGAGCACATCGGGATGAGCTTGGGGTTCTTCAAGTGGTTGGTTTCGACCGCTTGACGGATCGCTTCATTTTCCTTCGCAAACACAAGGGTGCTGGCGCCTTGTTCATCGGTGGAAAAAAGGTCGCCGGTGGTGCGCAGGAACCAGGCGGCGGGCCCGAGTGTCCAATCCTGATCGAGTGATGAACTGATGGTCTCCCACATATTTTTCGCGAGAGCGACGACGTTGGGTCGTTCATTCCAAATCTTGGTGCGCTCATCCGCCGTGGCCGCGATTCGTAGTTCCTGCGACCATTGATCCATCGCCACTTGGTAGGATTTTTGAATACTCTGAGCCTCGGCAGGCGAGGCGTGGGCCTGTGGAAAAACCAGTAGGCAGAGCAGGGGAATGAGGCGGCGCAAGGAGTCCATGGGGCGGAGGGTAATCGGCGGAAGCGAGAAGAGGAAACCTGAAAATCAAGCTCGGCAGAATCCCTCGACAAACGTCGCTGCCGCCTCGCGGGCGTCCCTGTCAGCGGCAACTACAGTTTCCAAGGTGCAAGATGGTTTCACCGGGTAATCATGCATGACCGCTGCCACGCATTGCCAAATTCCGGGAAATGAAATTCTCCCTGCTCGGAAGGCGTCCACGGCGACCTCATTGGCCGCATTGTAAACTGCAGGTAAAGTGCCGCCCGTTAGGCCAGCGTGGCGGGCGAGATCGAGCGCCGGGAAGTCCGCCGTGCGCGGCGCCTCGAACTCCAATTTCGCCAATGCGGGGAAATCCAGCGGCTTGAGTCCTCCTCTCACCCGGCGCGGCCATGTGAGCGCATACTGGATCGGGAAACACATGTCGGTGCGACTCAGTTGGGCGAGCACTGAGCCATCGGTGAACTCAACCATCGAGTGGATGATGCTCTGCGGGTGGACGACCACGTCGATGCGATCCATGCCGATTCCGAACAGCCAGCGGGCTTCGATCATTTCGAGGCCTTTGTTAAAAAGTGTCGCGGAGTCGATGGTGATCTTTGGCCCCATTTCCCATGTCGGGTGCTTGAGGGCTTGTGC